>NZ_CP093908.1:0-190867 GCF_024818015.1 Candidatus Karelsulcia muelleri
ATGGCAAGATATATAGGACCAAAAACCAAAATTTCTCGTAAATTTGGAGAATTAATATATGGAAAGACTAATAAAAGTTTTGAAAAAAAAAAATATCCACCTGGTCAACATGCTAATAGTAGAAATATAAAAAAAACATTTTATTCAACTCAATTGTTGGAAAAACAAAAAAGTAAATATACTTATGGTATATTAGAAAGACAATTTAGAAAAATGTTTTATAAGGCTTCAAAAAAAAAAGGAATTAAAGGTGAAATACTTTTACAATTATGTGAATCTAGGTTAGATAATATTGTTTATAGATTAAACCTCTCACATTCTAGACCTGAAGCAAGACAATTAGTATCACATCGTAATATTACTGTGAATGGGCAAATTGTAAATATACCTTCTTTTAATTTAAAACCAGGAGATAAAATTTCTTTAAAAGGCTCTTTAAAAGGCTCTTTAAAAGGCTCTTTAAAAGGCTCTTTAAAAGGCTCTTTAAAAGGCTCTTTAAAAGGCTCTGATTGGTTAAGTTGGGATAATGAGAAAATGATAGGTATCTTTAAATATATTCCAAAAAGAAAACAAATTCCTGAAAAAATTAATGAAAAATTAATAGTTGAATTATATTCTAAATAATAGAAATATGTTTTTTTTAAAATTTAAACAATCAAAAAATTTCAGAGTATTAAAATTAACACCTGTAGAAGGTTTATTTAAAATAGAACCGTTATTTCCTGGATGGGGAGTAACAATTGGAAATAGTCTTAGGAGAGTGCTTTTATCGTCTTTAGAAGGATATGCAATATCGTCAGTTAAAATTGAAGGAGTAAATCATGAATTTTCTACGATAAAAGGGGTAATAGAAGATATGACAGAAATTATTTTAAATCTGAAAAAAGTACGTTTTAAAAAGAACAAAAAAAAAGAAAATTTTGACTCAGAAGTATTTCATATGATAATATCTAATAATAAAGAAGAAATCACTGCTGCTGATTTAGGGAAATCTATTAATAAATTTGATATATTAAATCCTGATTTAATAATTTTAAATAAACAAAAATTAATATCTTTAGATATAACTATTGTAATAAAAAAAGGGATAGGTTATGTCACTTCAGAAGAAAATAAAGATAATTTGATAGGATCAATTCCAATGGATTCTATATTTACTCCTATAAAGAATGTAAAATATAAAATAGATAACTGTAGTCTCAATAAAAATTCAAACTATGAAAGTTTGTTATTAGAAATAAAAACTGATGGGTCTCTAAATCCTAGAGATGCATTAACCAATGCCTCTAATATATTAATACAACATTTAAAAATGTTTATATATGAGACACGGAAAAAAAAATAATCATTTAGGAGTAAAGAGTTCTCATCGTAAATCAATGTTATTGAATATGGCTTTTTCTCTTCTAAAGAATAAGAGAATTATGACTACTTTAGCAAAAGCTAAAGCATTAAGAAATTATATTGAGCCTTTACTTACGAAAAGTAAAAAAAATACAATTCATTATAGACGTAATAATAAGCAATCTGTTTTAGAACTTTTAGAAAAAATATCATCAAAAATATATAATCGTACTGGAGGTTATACAAGAATTATAAAAACTGGATTTCGTGTAGGTGATTCTTCAGAAACTGCAATCATTGAATTAGTTGATTATTCATTCTGCTAGTTTTAATATCCCTTTATAAACAAAGGTAACCTCCCCCTTTAAAAAAATTTCTTTATAAGATTTAAGTAGTTTTTCAAACTTAACTTGTAAAGCACCTCCTAGGGTTTGGACTATAATTTTATTATATAATAATTTTTTTATATTATAAGCTGCAATTGCAGAGGCAGTTACTCCTGTTCCACAGGAGAAAGTTTCATTTTCCACCCCACGTTCATAAGTTCTAACATTTAAAATGTTTTTTTTTACTTTAACAAAATTAACATTTACTCCTTTTTTTAGATTTTTTTTATTAAATCGTATTTTGATTCCTTTATTATATACATTTATATAATTTTTCTTATTATCTATAAATAGAATATGATGAGGAGATCCTGTGTTTATACAGATATGTTTTTTATATACTTCCACAAGTTCAATATTTTTCATATTTAATGACACAATATTTTTTTTTATTGATGCATAATGAGAACCATCTATTGTTTGAAATAATGTATTATTATTATTTATAATACCTATTTTTTTTGCAAAATGTACAGAACATCTTCCCCCATTTCCACACATAGTTCCTTCTTTTCCATCAGAATTATAGTATTTCATATAAAAATCATATTTTTTAATTTTCTCAATTAAAATTAGACCATCAGCCCCAATTCCCAAATTTCTATTACACATGTTTTTAATTATTTTTTCACTTAAAAGAAATAATTTTTCAGTATTATTAATTATAATAAAATCATTTCCTGTTGCTTTATATTTCAAAAAGATAATTTTCATATTTTGTTTATTTAAAAAAATGAATGAATATCATATTCCTGTTTTATTAGATGAGATATTGTCTTTCTTAGTTAAAGAAAAAAATGGGATTTATATAGATACTACTTTTGGTGGTGGAGGGCATTCTTTATCATTATTAAATAAATTAAGTAATCAAGGTAGGGTAATTGCTTTTGATAAAGATATAGATTCTATAAAAAAGAATAATATTATTGATGCAAGATTTCATCTTATTAAGACAAATTATAGATTTATAAAAAAAATAATGAAATTATTTAATATTAATAATAATAAGGTATCTGGTATATTAGCTGATTTAGGAATTTCTTCTCATCAAATAAATTCTCCCAAAAGAGGATTTTCAATTAGATATAATAGTCTCTTAGATATGAGAATGGATCCGGATAATAAGATTAATGCCCAACATATAATAAATAATTATTCAGATAATGAATTATCTAATCTATTAATTAGATTTGGAGAAATAAAAAATAATATATCAAAATTAATTCTTAAACATAGAAAAAAAAAACAGATCAAATCTACATTTGATCTAATCAATAGTATAAATTTTTTTTCTAAAAAAAAAAATAAATTTTTCTCAAAAATATTTCAATCTCTTCGAATAGAAGTAAATGATGAAATCAATGCATTAAAAGATTTATTAAAAAACTCTTTATCAATATTAAAACCTGGAGGTAGAATTGCTGTGATCTCTTATCATTCTATAGAAGATAGAATAGTAAAAAAATTTTTAAAAACTGGAAATTTTAATGGAATAGTTCCATATGATAAATATGGGAATAATTTATCACCTTTAATTCTTTTAGAACCTAGAATAATTTTTTCCTCTAAAGAAGAAAAAAAAGAAAATAACAGATCAAGAAGTGCTATATTAAGAATAGCGGAAAAAAAAATCTAAAAACTTACTTATAAGCCGGATTATGTCATAATTTATCTGTGATAAAAGTTAGTTACCTTTTACCTATATCTGCCCACCCCCCGAATAATAGTTAAAGGGAAAACTACACTTTTTTTAAAAAAAAGTATCCGGTATATATGACATTTCACAACACAGAGTTTACAATATTTCACTACAGCCAAACTGTACTTTATTTCTGTTGCACAATTCCTCATCTCACGATGGACGGTTATTACCCGATGTGTTCCCTTAAGGTGTCCGGACTTTCCTCATTTTATTTAAAATATAAATAAACGCGATAAAGTAGTCTTTTTATTTTTTCCACACATTCAAAAAGAACAATTAATGATCCCATCAGGGAATCCAGATTTTTTAAAAATTTCCATTAAAACATATGCATAATGTTTTTCAGATGGTATCCATAATACAACATTTCCCATAAGGGCTGGTAAAGCTATATTAAATGGTGTTCTAGCAACAACAAATCCTAAACGAGGTTGCTTGTTAAATATTTTATTTGTATAAAATACATTAAATCTTAAAGAAAATATTAATTCACAAACCTTAAAATGAGATTTACATCTTATTGTAGCGGCATTAATTATAGATCTATATGGCCCAGAAATTAAATCAGCTGCTTTTAAAAAAAGATAAGCTCTATCGGCCCAAGATATATTTGACCAATATTTATAAACTGATAAAGATGAATTAATTGCTTTCTGAATATCTTTTTCTGATCCTTTTTTAGAAGTATAAATTTTTTCATTTCCAATATATTGGGGAATATCAATTTTAGATATTTCATCATAATTTTTTTTTATCTCTAGATTTCCTTTCACATTTACTTTATTTTTTTAATTAATTTTTTATATTCGTTATTAAAATAGGTTATCTCTCTAGTAGAAAGTTTTTTGACATTTACTTGTTTTAACAAAACATTCGAGATATTCTTTATATTTATACCTAAACATTCTTTAGAATTAATTTGCTTACATAATTCCGGATTATTTTGTTCTAATTTATTAGATTTGTAATATTTAGTTATTTTAATTAAAAAATCTTTCATTTTTTCCCCCATCATCTGTATTATACGTTTTTTATATGAAGATGATTTTAAATCAAATAAAATTTTGTTATCATTTTCTAAATAAAAATTTATATCATTATGACTTAATACAAGTTTATAAAATTCATTAATCATATTTTTTAATTCTAATTTCGAATATTTTCTTTTAGCAGGAATCTTAATATTTTTTATACATATGCTACACCCTTTATCCATTGCAATTGGCAATGTATTATATTTTAATTTACCATTTTCTATTATAAGCCT
The DNA here is from genome assembly GCF_024818015.1 of Candidatus Karelsulcia muelleri. Lineage (GTDB taxonomy): Bacteria > Bacteroidota > Bacteroidia > Flavobacteriales > Blattabacteriaceae > Karelsulcia > Karelsulcia muelleri_C. The sequence goes on from NZ_CP093908.1 coordinate 4,700, forward strand.
TATTCCTATATCTGATTCTATATATCTTGTCTCTATCTGGGTTAAAGCCTCAAATCCTTTAGTTGATTCTATTTTTCTCTCAAAACTTTTGATGGCATCATTTTTACTCATTCCTATACCATCATCTATAATATGTATTCTATTTTTGCCTCCATTTTTTAATATTATTTTAATATTTTCTGCAGAAGCATCTATAGAATTTTCTAAAATCTCTTTTAAGATATGTATTACATCTCCAGATTTATTTGATAAAAATTTGATTACATCAGTCATTATAAAGTAAGTAATATTGTGAAACTCTGGCAAAAAAATTTTGTACTTAATAAAGAAATAGAATTTTTTACAGTAGGAAAAGATAGATATTTAGATTTATTTTTAGCACCTCATGATGTTATAGGTACATTAGCACATATAATAATGTTAGAAACAATAGGTGTATTAAACATTAACGAATTAAATTCTTTAATTAAAGAATTACATATTATTTATGATACAATCATCTCTGGAAAATTTCAAATAGAGTATAATGTAGAAGATATACATTCTCAAATCGAATTAATGTTAACTAAACGTTTAGGAAAAATAGGTAAGAAAATCCATAGTGGAAGATCTAGAAATGATCAAGTTTTATTAGATATAAAATTATTTATTCGTAATAAAATACAAGAATTAGTCTTTATAATTCAAGATTTATTCAATGTCTTAATACAGTTAAGTAATCGTTATAAACATATATTAATTCCTGGTTATACACATTATCAAATTGCTATGCCTTCTTCATTTGGTTTATGGTTTGCCTCTTATGCAGAAAGTCTTATAGACGATATTTTTTTCTTAAAAAGCGCATATAATATTTCTAATAAAAATCCTTTAGGTTCAGCAGCTGGATTTGGATCATCTTTTCCATTAAATAGAAAACTGACAACAGAGATTTTAGGTTTTGAAGATTTAAATTATAATGTAGTATATGCACAAATGTGTAGAGGGAAAACAGAACGTATAGTTTCACAAGCTATTTCATCAATAGCTAATACTATTACTAAAATATCTCAAGATATATGTTTATATATGAGTAAGAATTTTGATTTTTTTTCTTTACCTGAAAATTTCACTACAGGATCTAGCATAATGCCACACAAAAAAAATCCAGATGTATTTGAATTAATAAGATCTAGATGTAATAAAATTATTTCTTTACCTAATCAAATATCAATTATAACTACTAATCTTCCTTCAGGATATCATAGAGATTTCCAAACTATTAAAGAAATTTTTTTACCAGTATTTGATGAAATAAAAAATTTAATATTAAGATTTACTTATCTGCTTAAAAAACTAATTATAAATAAAAATATAATATCTGAAAAGAAATATAAATATTTGTTTAGTGTAGAAGTAGTTAATTCTTTAGTTAAAGATGGTCTTTCATTTAGAGAAGCATATAAAAAAGTGGGACTAGATATCCAAAAAGGATATTTTCCCCCTATTACTGATATAAAACATTCTCATGAAGGAAGTATAGGCAATTTATGTAATAAAAAACTAAAATATTTAATGATAAAATTAATAAAAAATTTTAAATTTGAGGTTGTTAATAACGCAATTAATAAATTATTAAGTGACCTCGAAGGGAGTTGAACCCCCAACCTTCTAATCCGTAGTCAGATGCTCTATCCAATTAAGCTACGAGGCCTTTTTACAGTTATAATATAAATATAATATAAATTAATGAAAAAAATTAATAATGATATATATTTAAAATGGTATAAAGATATGTCATTTTGGCGAAAATTTGAAGATAAATGTAGGTCTTTATACTTAAAACAAAAAATAAGAGGATTTTTACATTTATATAATGGGCAAGAAGCTATACCTGCAGGTCTTGTTCATGCTATGGATCTTAAGAAAGATAAGATGATTACCGCTTATAGATGTCATATTTTACCGATTGCTATGGGGGTAAACCCTAAAAATATTATTGCGGAATTATTTGGTAAAAATACTGGAACTTCTTGTGGAATGGGGGGGTCTATGCATATTTTTAGTAAAAAATATCGTTTTTATGGAGGTCATGGAATTGTTGGCGGACAAATCCCTTTAGGGGCAGGAATTGCATTTGCTGATCAATATTTTGATCGTGATGGTGTAACAATAACAATTATGGGGGATGGAGCTGTTAATCAAGGATCACTTCATGAAAGTTTTAATATGGCAATGATTTGGAAATTACCTGTTGTGTTTATATGCGAAAATAATAGATATGCAATGGGAACTTCTGTAAAAAGAAGTTCTAATATTAAAGATATATATAAAATAGGTTTTTCATATAAAATGCCATCTTTTTGTGTAGATGGAATGGATCCGTTAAAAATATATGAACATGCTTATAATGCAATATCAAGAGCTAGAAATGGTAATGGTCCTACATTTTTAGATATTCTCACTTATAGATATAGAGGTCATTCAATGTCAGATGCAGAAACATATAGGAGTAAAAAAGAAGTAAATGAATCTAAAAATAGAGACCCTATTCTTCTTATAAAGCAATATATTTTAAAAACTAAAATAGTTACAGAAAAAGTTTTAAATTCATTTCAAGATGAAATTAATAAAAAAATTAATGAATGTGTGAAATTTGCAGAATTGTCAGATTCTGCAAATGTAGAAAAACTGTATAGTGTGGTTTATAATCAAAAAGATTATCCATTTTTAGAGAAAAAAAGAAAAAAATAAATAATATGGCAGAAGTTATATTTATGCCTCGTCTAAGTGATACTATGGTAGTAGGTACTGTTGTAAAATGGCAGAAAAAGATAGGTGAGAAAATTTTAGAAGGAGATATTATAGCGGAAATAGAGACTGATAAAGCAATTCAGGAATTGGAAGCTGAATATAATTCTACATTGCTTTATATTGGGATCAAAGAGGGAGAAAGTGCCCCAGTAAATAGTGTATTAGCTATTTTAGGTTCTGAAAATGAAGATATTAGTTCTTTGTTAAAGCAAAATAAAATTAATAATAATTATAAAAGAATTTTTATTTCTCCTTTAGCTAAAAAATTAGCTTTTGATAAAGGCATATTATTAGATAATATTAAAGGGACTGGAATTAATGGACGAATTCTAAAAAAAGATATAGAAAGATATATTGATAATAATTTAGATGATGATGAGAAAAAAAGTTCTAATGAAGTTAACCATTCTAATATTAGAAAAATAATTAGCAAAAGATTAATTAATTCTAAAATTGAATCACCTCATTATTCTTTATTTATAGAAGTAATTATGGATAATTTAATTAAATTAAGAGACTCGATTAACGAAAAAAAAGATTTAGATAAAATTTCTTTTAATGATTTAATTGTGAAAGCTTCAGCTTTAGCTATAAAAGAAAATACAAAAATAAATTCTTCTTGGACAGAAAAAAGTATATTATATCATAATAAGATAAATATAGGGATAGCAGTAGCATTAGAAGATGGTTTAATTGTTCCTGTAATTAATCAGGTAGATGAAAAATCTTTAAGACAAATCTCTTTTGAAATAAAAGAAAAAGTAATAAAAGCTAAAGAAAAAAAAATAAAATCTAATGAATTAGAAGGTAGTACTTTTACTGTTTCAAATCTTGGAATGTTTGGTATAGATTCATTTACTTCTATTATAAATCAACCTAATTCTTGTATTTTATCTGTAGGAAGTATTAAAAAAAAACCTATTATAAATAATGAGAAAATTGTAATAGGTCATACTACTAAATTTACATTAACATGTGATCATAGAATTATAGATGGCGCCGTAGGTAGTGATTATTTAAAAAGTTTAAAACACTTATTACAAGAGCCATTAAATATAATGATTTAAATTACTTTTTTTAACAAATTTTAAATATAGAATTGGAAGTATGAAGATACTAAGACTAATTAAAGAAAATGAAATATTGAAAATTTTGCTTTGTAAAAAAAAAGTAAAATAATCATCTGGATAGAGAATCTCATAAATAGAAATGATTAATTTGATTCCTAATAATATTATTATAATAAATGCAGATTCTTCTAAAGACGAATAGATTTTTTGATATCTTAATATCTTTACTGTACTAATTCTTATTAAAAAGATACTTATAAAGATTCCTAAAACAATTAATAATGTATTATTGGAATAAGATAATACTCCCAAAATGTTATCTATTGAAAATAAAATATCGATTATTTCGATATAAATAATCGTTTTCCAAACTTTAGTTTTCTTTAAGTTTAAAACCATCAATGGTCTTTTTTTAGAGAGAAAATGATTAATTCCTAAATATATTAAGTATGAACCCCCAATTATCTTTAACAACCACATTTTCATTATTACAGAAGCAATAAATAAAGAAATTATTCTAAATATAGATGCCCCGATAATACCATATTTTAGCGCTTTTTTTCTATCTTCTTTATTCAGGTTACTAACCATAGTAGTTAATATTGCAGCATTATCTATAGATAAGATAGCTTCTATTAATACTAAGTTAAAAATTTTACATATAGAATGTAGAGGATTGTCTAAAATTTCTTTTAAAAACTTTTTATACATAAGTGTGAATATAAAGGATTCGGATTCTAGTATAGCTTGTTAAGAATTATTAAAATTCATTAAATTAAATATATGTCTAAAATTTCTTTTAAAAATTTTTTATACATAAGTGTGAATATAAAGTATTCGTATTCGTATTCGGATTCTAGTATAGCTTGTTAAGAATTATTAAAATTCATTAAATTAAATATATGTCTAAAATTAGAATTGGGATAAATGGATTTGGAAGAATAGGTAGGTTGCTATTTAATGCTTCTATAGAGAGAGAAAATATTGAAATAGTGGCTATAAATGATATATTAAATGTTGATTATATAGCTTATATGTTAAAATATGATTCAACACATGGACTTTTTAAAGGGAAAATAGAAATAGATAATGATCATCTAATAGTTAATAATCAAAAAATTAGAATAACCTCTGAAAAAAATCCATCTAAACTTGATTGGGGAGTTATAAATGCAGATTACATAGTAGAATCAACAGGAGCTTTTCTTACATATGAAAAAGCATATAATCATTTAAAATCTGGTGCTAAAAAAGTAATATTGTCTGCACCTCCTAAAGATGATATACCTATGTTTGTAATGGGTGTAAATAATTTTCTTTTAAAAAAAAATCAAAACATCATATCTAATGCATCATGCACTACTAATTGTTTAGCTCCTATAGCTAAAATATTAAATGATAATTTTGGAATTTTAGAAGGATTAATGACAACTGTTCATTCAGCTACAGCAACTCAGAAAGTTGTTGATTCTCCATCAATTAGAGATTGGAGAGGAGGCCGTTCTGCACTAGTTAATATTATTCCATCATATACAGGTGCAGCTATTGCTGTTGGCAAGGTAATACCTGAATTATCTGGAAAATTAACAGGAATGGCTTTTAGGGTTCCTACTGTTAATGTTTCAGTAGTAGATTTGACAGTTAGTTTAAAAACTAAAACAAATTATGATGATGTAAAGTATGTTATGAAACAAGCTTCAGAAAATGAATATAAAAATATTTTAGGATATATAGAAGATCCTGTAGTATCAATGGATTTGATTGGAGATAAAAGAACATCAATATTTGATGCCAACGCAAGTATTATGTTAAATTCTACTTTCTTAAAAATAATATCATGGTATGATAATGAAGTAGCTTATTCTAATAAATTACTAGATTTAATAGAATATATAAATACTTTGTAATTATTATTTTGGAATTTCATTTAAAAAAATAAGAATCTTATTTTTTCTATCAATTTTAAAAATGAGATTATTTATCCAATTAGTTATTATTAAAAAATTAGTTTTAATATAAAAATTATATCTCAGAATTTGAGATAATACTTTTTGGGAAAAAATACATGAAGATTTACATTCAATAAGAAGATAAGGTTTTTTGTTTTTATAAACGATAATATCTATACGTGTTTTAACATTATTAATTGTAAAATATTTTTCTACAAAAATAGAAGATATATTATAACCTTTATTATATATTAAATAATATAACATATGTTGTCTAACATATTCTTCTTTAGTAAGAATATAATATTTCTGTCTAATTAGACAATAAATATATGTATTATTATTATGATATTTATATTCAAAGTTATATTTCATTTTCATATTAAATGTTTTTAAAATTATGGAAAAAAATCTACTTACTATTTATGGAATAAACCCTTTATTTGAAGCAATAAAATATAAAAAAAAAATTTATAAAATATTCATAATAAAAAAATTTCTTAATTTTAAATTAAAAAAAATAATAAAATTTTCTTATTTAAAAAAAATTCCACTTTTTGAAAGATTTAATCTTAAAAAAAAGAATAAAAAGAATCAAAATAATCAAGGAGTGTTTGCAATTATTGATCCTATAGAATTCTATAAAATAGAAGATATAATACCTAATATTTATAATAATGGAAAAATTCCATTGTTACTAATTTTAGATAGTATAACAGATGTTAGAAATTTTGGTTCTATTGTTAGAACTTCAGCTTGTACTGGTGTAGATGCTATTATTATATCTAATAACAATCTAGTAAATAGTGATTCTATCAAAACCTCATCAGGTGGACTTTTTAAAGTCCCAATTTGTAAAGAAAACAATATTATTAAAATAATTAAAATTTTAAAAAATTATGGAATTCAAATTATAGCTGTAACAGAAAAAACAGATTATATATGCTATAATATTAATTATAGAAATCCTACAGCTTTTCTATTAGGAAGTGAAGAAAAGGGTATATCAATAAATTATTTATCTATTTGTAATAATAGAGTTAAATTACCTTTAATAAAAAATTCTTTAACATCTTTAAATGTTTCAGTAGCTTGTGGGGCTCTTTTATATGAAGCTATTAGACAAAGACTTTTTTATTAGATAAGTATATCAAATAAATCTGGATTATCATTAATATATTGATAATGTATATTATAATGTTTCATTTTTTCAATCATTCCTGAAAAATCTTCTTTATCTGATAATTCTATTCCTATTACAGCTGGACCTTCTTCTTTAGAAGTTTTTTTAGAATATTGAAAATATGTGATATCATCATTGGGACCTAAAATAGTACTTACAAATTCTTTAAGTGCTCCAGCACGTTGAGGAAATCTAACTAAAAAATAATGTTTTAATCCTTTATAGATCAAAGATCTTTTTCTAATTTCTTCCGTTCTAATAATATCATTATTTCCTCCACTTAAGATACAGACTACATTTTTATTTTTGATTTTATCAGAATAAATATCTAATGCTGATATAGATAAAGCACCAGCAGGCTCTGCTACGATTGCTTCTAAATTATATAAATCAAGTATTGTTGTACAAACTTTACCTTCATGTAAAGGTTTTATATCATATAAAACTTTTTTACAAATATTAAAATTTAATAATCCTACTTTTTTTACAGATGCACCATCTATAAATTTATCTATATTTTTTAATTCAATTACTTTATTTTCAATAAATGAAAAACTCATAGAAGGCGCTCCTTTAGGTTCTACACCTATTATTTTAGTATATGGACTTATATGATAAAAATAACTTCCAACTCCAGAAGCTAATCCACCACCTCCAACAGGGAGAAAAATATAATCTATCTTATCTTTCATTTGTTGTAAAATTTCTAATCCTACTGTTCCTTGTCCTTCTATAATTCTTTTATCATCAAATGGATGTATCAATTTTTTTTTCTCTTTTTTACAAGATTTAAATGCTTTATAACTACATTCATCAAATGTATCTCCTGTTAAGATTATATTAATATAATGTTTTCCAAACATTTTAACTCTATCTATTTTTTGTTTGGGAGTAGTTATAGGCATATATATTGTACCAAATATTTTTAATTTATTACATGAATATGCTACACCTTGTGCATGATTACCTGCACTTGCACATACAATCCCATTTTTCAGATCATCATTTGATATACTTTTAATTTTATTGTATGCACCTCTAATTTTATATGATCTTACGATTTGTAAATCTTCTCTTTTTAAGAAAATATTACATTTATATTTTTCTGATAAAATTGTATTTTTTTGTAAAGGAGTATTATAGATTATATCTTTTAATATATATTTTGCTTCTATTATATCTTTAACTGATGGAAAATATTCGTTTATTGATGAATTCACTTATTTAGAAATTAAATATTATTAAAAGGCTTATTTTTTTACTTTATTTAAAATAAGCCTAAACTAAATTAATTATGGTCTTAGTTTACGTACTATTTCACCTGTTTTCCATAATTCACTTTCTTTAATTTCTTTTAATTCTTTTTTAAGATTTTCTCTATAATCATTTTTACTATTTGATAGTATCGTTTTTTCAGCTTCTTTTCCTGAAGAAACTTCTTTATAAAGATTTCTGAATATAGGAAGATTAATATCTCTAAATTTTTTCCACCAATCTAAAGCTCCTCTTTGTGCAGTTGTAGAACAATTTTCATACATCCAATCCATTCCTTTTTCTGCTATTAAAGGCATCAGACTTTGTGTTAATTCTTCTACAGTTTCATTAAATGCTTCTGATGGAGAATGACCATTTTCTCTTAAAACTTGATATTGAGCAGAAAAAATTCCTTGTATAGCACCCATTAAAGTGCCTCTCTCTCCTGTTAAATCAGAATAAACTTCTTTTTGAAACGTTGTTTCAAATAAATAAGCTGATCCTATTCCAATTCCTATTGAAAAAGCTCTTTGTTTTGCTTTTCCAGTATAATTTTGATATATAGCATAACTTGAATTAAGACCTTTTCCTTCTTTGAAGAGTCTTCTTAAACTAGTTCCTGACCCTTTTGGGGCAACAAGAAATATATCTATATTTTTGGGAGGTACAATATTTGTTTTTTTATTAAAAGTTAATCCAAAACCATGTGAAAAATATAAACCTTTTCCTTCAGAAAAAGATTTTTGAATTTTTGGCCATACTGCAATTTGCCCAGCATCAGATAATAAAAACATTATTATTGTACTTTTTTCTACTCCTTCTTCTATAGAAAATAATGTTTTATTTTCTATCCAACCATCTTGTAAAGCCTTTTCCCATGATTTTGAATTTTTTCTTTGCCCGACTATTACATTAAATCCATTATCACGTAAATTAAGTGCTTGTCCAGGACCTTGAACTCCATAACCTAATACACATATAGTTTCATTTAAAAGAAAATCTATAGCTTTTTCTAAAGAAAAATCTTTTCTTGTTATAATTTCTTCTTCTATATTTCCAAATTTTAATTTCATAAATTTTATTTTAAATTATAAAAATAAATTTTTTTTATTCCTAAAATTCTTTTTATTTGTTTAATAATTTTATTAAAATAATATATTTTATAATTTGTTATTTCAATTTTTATAATGTATACATAATTAGTATATAATTTTTTATTTATTAAAATAATATTATTAATCTTAATATTTCTTCTATTAAAGATTAGAATCATTCTTATTAATAAACCTATTATATTATCTGATATAATTATTATATTAATTTTTTTCATAAAATTAATCTAATCTCCTCTATAGAATCCCCAGGAGGAATCATAGGAAAAATATTATATTCTTTTTCTATAATTATTTCAAGTAAATATGAATTTGTTTGATTTAACATCATTTTAATATATTTTTTTAATTTTTTTCTATAAAGAATTTTTTTAGACTTTATTCCATAAGCTTCACCAATTTTAATAAAATCTGGATTGACAATATTAGTATGTGAGTATCTTCTTTCAAAGAATAATTCTTGCCATTGTCTCACCATTCCTAAAAAATTATTATTTAATATAATTATATTTAGAGAGATCTGTTGTTGCAGAATAGTACCTAATTCTTGTAGAGTCATTTGAATTCCTCCATCTCCCACTACACATATTATTTGACTATTTTTAGCACCTATTTTAGCACCTATAGAGGCTGGTAAAGCAAACCCCATTGTTCCCAATCCACCAGAAGTAATTTGACTTTTCTGACAAGTAAAATTAAAATATCTAGAAGCAGACATTTGATGTTGTCCTACATCTGTTACTAAAACACTATTATCTTTTTTATATAAATTAATACAATTAATAACTTCACCCATAGTTATTCCTCTATTAAGAGGATATAAATCATATTTTATAACTTTTTTTTTTTCTTTTTTTTTTAAAAAATTAAATTTTTCTATCCAATGATGATTAATTTTTAGATCTCTATTAAGATTAGATAATAATTGTTTTAAAATCTTTTTACAATTTCCTAATAAAAATATATTTGTATTAAGATTCTTATTAATTTCATATTCATCTATATCTATATGAATAATCTTAGATTCTTTAGCATATTTAGTTATATTTCCGGTAACTCTATCATCAAAACGCATTCCTATTGCTATTATTACATCCGATTGGTTTGTTAACATATTAGGTGCATAATGCCCATGCATTCCTAACATTCCCATGTTTAAAATATTTCCTGTTTTTAACACACATAACCCTAAAAGGGTACTAGCTGCAGGAATATTAGTTTTTTCTATAAATTTTTGTAATTCTTTTTCTGCATTAGCTAAAATTACTCCTTGCCCAATAAGAATAAAAGGTTGACTAGAATTCTTAATAACAGTAGCTGCTTTTTTTATTCTTTTTCGATTTATACTTTTTTTATAAAAAATTTTATTTATTTTAATAAATTTTTTATATTCTAAATTTGAGAATTCTAGTTGTGCATCTTTTGTAATATCTATTAGAACTGGACCTGGTCTTCCAGATTTAGCTATCAAAAAACCTTTTGATATAATATATGATATATCTTTAGCTTTTGTTACTTGATAATTCCATTTTGTAACAGGTAGAGAGATATCTATTATATCAGTTTCTTGAAATGCATCAGTACCTAATAAATTAGATGAAACTTGTCCAGTAATGCATAGTATTGCTGTACTATCTATTAACGAATCCGCTAAGCCAGTAATTAAATTTGTTGCTCCTGGACCTGAAGTAGTAAAACATACGCCAACTTTTCCACTAACTCTAGCATAACCTTGAGCGGCATGTATAGCACCTTGTTCATGACGTGTTAAAATATGTGATATATGTTTTTTATAAAAAAATAATGCATCATATATAGGCATAATAGCGCCTCCAGGATATCCAAATATATATTTAGTATTTTCAATAATCAGTGTTTTTATTATAATTTCTGATCCTTTCATCTCATGATTCATAATTACATATCTGTTACACATCCATTATAAGCAGATGATACAGTTTTTGTATACTTATATAAATAACCTGAATTTACTCTCAAAGGTGGAGCAATTAAAAATTTTTTTCTATTTTTTATTTCTTTTTTTGAGATTTTTAAGGTTATAGTATTCCTTATTGCATCAATTATTATAATATCTCCATTTTCTATTAAAGCAATTAATCCTCCATTTTGAGCTTCTGGAGTAATATGACCTACTACAAATCCATGAGATCCTCCTGAAAATCTACCATCAGTTATTAAAGCAATTTTTTTACTTAAATTAGCCCCCATTATATAAGAAGTAGGTTTAAGCATTTCAGGCATTCCTGGACCTCCTCTGGGACCTACATATCTAATTACTATTACATCTCCTTCTTTAATTTTCTTATCAATTATTGCTTTATTAGCAGAGTTTTCTGAATTAAAAACTTGTGCAAATCCTGAAAAAATATCACCTTCTTTTCCAGTAATTTTAGCAACAGCCCCATAAGGTGCTAGATTACCATATATAATACGTATATGCCCATTTTTTTTTATAGGTCTTAATAAAGGATAGATAATTTTTTCTTTAAAAGAAATATCAGGTATATTTTCTAAATTTTTTTTTATTGTGTTTCCGGTTACAGTAAGACAATCTCCTTCTATATATCCTTCTTTTAATAAATATTTTATAATTATAGGAATACCTCCCATAGATTGTATATCTTCCATTAAAAAATCTCCACTTGGTTTTAAATTAGCTATAATTGGAACATTATTATTTAGATTTTTAATCTCATTTAATTTTAGATCTAAATTAGCAGTTTTAGCTATTGCTAAAATATGTATTACTAAATTTGTTGATCCTCCTAAGGCTATTGCTAGAGTTATAGCATTTTTTATAGATTTATAAGTAATAATATCCAATGGTTTAATATTATTTTTTAAAATATTATTTATATAATAACCTATATTAATACATTCTTTTTTTTTAAAGCTAGTATTAGCTAATGATGAAGATGAATATGGAATTGTAATTCCCATTGCTTCAAGACAAGAAGCCATTGTATTAGCTGTATACATTCCTCCACAAGCTCCAGGACCAGGGCAAGCATGTTTAATTATATTTTTATATTCTAATTCTGTAATTTTCCCTATATTTTTTTCTCCTAAAGCTTCAAAAGCAGAAACTATATTTAATTTTTTCCCATTATAATATCCTGATGATATACTACCTCCATATACTAATATAGAAGGTCTATTCATACGTAACATTGCCATAACTATTCCAGGGATATTTTTATCACATCCTGGAATTCCTATTAATCCATCATAATGGTGAGTTTTAACAACACTTTCTATACTATCAGCTATTAATTCTCTTGATGGTAAAGAATATCTCATTCCTGATGTTCCCATAGACATACCATCACTAATTCCTATAGTATTAAATTTAAAACCCACCATCCCATTTTTTTTTATAGATGATTTTATATTATTACTAATAATATGTAAATGCATATTACATGGATTACCTTCATACCAATTACTAACTATGCCAACTTGAGCTTTATTAAAATCATATTCTTTTAACCCAGTAGCATACAGCATTGCTTGTGCAGCAGGTAAAGTATTATTTTTAGTTAATTTAATACTAAATGTATTATTCGCCATTAAATTTGTATAAAGTTTTTTTTGAAGACTTGAATAAAAAAGATTTTAAATCTACTTGGGTTTATCAAAACAAAATATTTTATATTATAATTAATATTAAAATCTATAATAGATTTTTTAAAAAAATAATAAAAATTGTACCTAATTATTTATTATTTGTAGAACACAACAATGTTTATACATTAGGTAAAATAGGATCATATAAAAATTTATTATTGAATAATAAAAATCTTATAATTTATAAAATTGATAGAGGAGGAGATATTACATATCATGGTCCAGGTCAATTAGTTTGTTATCCTATATTTGATATTATTAATTTGTCTTTAGACATAAATAAATATTTACGTCTTATTGAAGAAGTTATAATTCAACTTATATATAATTATTGTGTTAAAGGATATAGAATTTATCATGAAACAGGGGTATGGGTATATACTAGGAAAATATGTGCAATTGGTATTAAAGTAAGTAGATTTGTAACAATGCATGGTTTTGCGTTAAATGTAAATACAGATTTAAGTTATTTTCAGAATATAATTCCATGTGGAATAAAAAAAAGTGTTACATCACTAAATGTAGAAAAAATAAATCATATTGATATTTTGGAAGTAAAATTAATTTTTAAAAATAAAATAAATTTTTTATTTCAAATTAAATTTCTTTAAATTATGAATAATAGAAAACTATATGATCATAAAAATGTAGAAAATCAAATATATCAATATTGGATAGATAAAAATTACTTTTCATCTTATCCAGATAAGAGAAAACCATATACTGTAATAATGCCTCCACCTAATATAACAGGGATATTACATATGGGACATATTCTTAATAACACAATACAAGATATTTTAATACGTTATGCTAGAATGAAAGGATATAATGCATGTTGGATTCCAGGGACCGATCATGCTTCTATTGCTACTGAAGCAAAAATAGCTTCTTACTTAAAGAAAAAAGGTCTTTCTAAAGAAAAAATAGGTAGACAAGAATTTTTAAAACTTGCACGTCAATGGAAAAATAAATATGAACAAATTATTATTAACCAAATAAAAAAAATAGGATGTTCTTGTGATTGGAATAGGAAGAAATTTACAATGGATAGTATTATGAATGAATCTGTAACAAAAATTTTTGTTAAACTATATAAAGAAGGAAAAATATATAGAGATTATAGTATTGTTAATTGGGATCCATATGCTAAAACTACAGTGTCAAATGAAGAAATAATTTATAAGAAATATAATGGGAAATTATTTTATATTCAATATAAAATTGAAGGAGAAAATAACTTTTTAACAGTAGCTACTACAAGGCCAGAAACTATACTAGCAGATACTGCAATCTGCGTAAATCCAAAAGATAAAAGATATTTGAATTTAAAAAATAAAAGAGTTATTATTCCTTTATGCTCAAGATCAATTCCTATTATTGAAGATGATTACGTTGATATGAATTTTGGCACAGGATGTTTAAAAATCACTCCGGCTCATGAAAAAAATGATAAATTAATTGCTGATAGGCATAATTTATCAGTTATTAATATTTTTGATGATAGAGCTATAATAAATAAAAATGGATTAATTTTTAATGGGAAAGAAAGATTTAAGGCTAGAGAAGAAATTATTGAATTTCTTAAAAGTAAAAAAAGATTAGTAAAAATTGAGAATTATATCTATAATATAGGGATTTCTGAACGTACAAAATCTATTATTGAACCAAAATTATCTATACAATGGTTTGTAAATATGAAGGATTTTATTATTCCCACTTTAAATTTTATAAATAATAAAAAAATTCATTTTTATCCAAAAAATATAAAAAAATTTAATCATTGGCTTTATAATATTCATGATTGGAATATATCACGTCAACTTTGGTGGGGGCATAGGCTACCTGTTTATTATTATAATAATGAAGATTTTGTAGTTTCTGAAACAATTGAAGGAGCTTTAAAAGAAGCGCGTATAAAAAGTGATAAGATTTTTTTATCTTATAAAGAGCTTAGACAAGAAAATAATGTTTTAGATACTTGGTTTTCATCATGGTTATGGCCGATATCTGTATTTGATGGAATTAGGTTTCCTAATAATAATGAAATTAAATATTATTATCCTACTCAAAATTTAGTTACTGCACCTGATATATTATTTTTTTGGGTAACTCGTATGATAATGTCAGGATATTATCTAATGGGTACTCCACCTTTTAAAAACATATATTTTACCGGAGTTGTTAAAGATAAACAAAATCTAAAAATGTCTAAATCTTTAGGTAATTCCCCTAATCCTATTGATTTGATAGATAAATATGGAGCTGATGCTGTTCGTGTTGGGATTTTATTAAGTGCTAATACAGGAAATGATTTAATCTTTGAGGAAAATCTTTGTTTAAAAGGACGTAATTTAGCTAATAAAATTTGGAATGCATTTATATTAATAAATACTTTAAAATCAGGAAATTGTTTAAAAACAAATATTTACGCTGAATTAGCTATCAAATGGTTTGATAATAAAATTAATAAATTTTTCTATAAAATAGAATTTTATCTAAAAAAATATAGATTTTATGAATCATTTATGATGATATATAAATTATTTTGGAATGATTTTTGTTCATTATATTTAGAATTAATAAAATCAAATTCAAGATTTTTAAATAAAAAAATAATTAATCAAACTCTTTTTTTATTTAAAAAAATAATAAAATTATTTCATCCTTATATGCCTTTTATAACAGAAAAAATTTGGAAAAATTTTAAATCAAAAAAAAATGAAAATGATTTAATCATTACAAATTTGCAAAACAAATATTTTTTTAAAAAGAAATTAATAAAAAAATTTAAAAAATCTATTACTTTTATAAGTATAATACGGAATTTACGTATTCAGAAAAAAATAAAGTTATTAATTTTATCCGAAAATAAAAAAAACTTATTTTATTCTTTAATTTTAAAATTAGGAAATCTAAGTTCCTTACATGTTTTAAAAAAAAAACCTAAAAAAAAATATTATTCTTTAATATTCGAAACGAAAGAATATTTTATCCCAAAATTATTAAACTATAATAAATTAGAACAAAAAAAAAAAATATTTATAAAAAAAATGTTTTTAAAACAAATTAAAAATAAAATTTATAATAAAAAATTTTTAGAACATGCTTTATTAGATATAGTTAAAAAAGAAAAAAAAAAAGAATTAGATTGTCTTAAAAAGATTTTTCTTCTTAAAAAAAAGATAAATGAATTTTAACGATAAAGAATATTTTTCTTCTATTTTCAAAATAGAAATCTTAATGCCTCTTATTATGAAAAGATCTTACAATTGGTTAAAAAAATATATTTCTATAATATGTAATCTATTAACGGATATTGGTTTTAATGTTGAAAAATATAAATTGATTTTTATTTATAATTTGGTTTTGAAAACAATTAAAATGATAGTCGGATTTTGGTTTTAAACACAAAATCTTTTTTCAAAGTATGAAAATCTTAATGATGCTCTCATTGAGAAGACTATTAATAGTTTAAAACTAAGATTTCTAAAAAAACTAAAAGCGAAAATAAGATAATTGATATAACTTTCCAAAAAGGAATTATGAAAATTTTAAATAAACCATATTATGGTATATATTTTGGTAAATATTATAAATTATTAAAAAATATATTTTTAAATCAAAATTTTTTTTCAAAAAAAATACTTTTATTAGATATAAATACAAAAAAATATTGTTTAGATTATTTTTTATCTAAAACAAATTTATTTAATAAATATTATTTGATAAATATATTCTCAGGAGAGGAGGAAAAAAATATTGATACTTGTAAAAAAATATGGAAAAAATTAATAAAACTAAATGCAGATAGAAATAGTATTGTTATAAATTTAGGAGGAGGAGTAATTACAGATATGGGGGGATTTGCTTGTTCAGTTTTTAAAAGAGGTTTAAATTTTATTAATATTCCTACTACTCTTCTTAGTATGATTGATGCTTCTATAGGTGGAAAAACAGCTATTAATTTTTTTTCATTAAAAAATGAAATTGGATTATTTAACGATTCTAAAATAATTTTAATAGATAAAAATTATTTAAAAACCCTATCAGAAGATGAAATAAAATCAGGATTATCAGAAATCCTAAAATATGGATTAATATATGATATTAATTTATGGAATTTATTAAAAATTATAGTTTTTAGCAAAATGAAAGATGAGATTATATATAAATCTATAATTAGAAAATCTAATATAATAGAAAAAGATTATAAAGAAAAAGGATTAAGAAAAATTTTAAATTTTGGTCATACTATTGGACATGCAATAGAAAGTTATTTTATTTATAATTTAAATAAAAGATTATCCCATGGACATAGTATAGCTATAGGAATGATATGTGAATCTTGGATTTCATATAAAATGAAAATTATAAAAAAAACGGAATTTGAAGAAATATATAACGTATTATCAATTTTATATAAAAAAATTAAAATATATAATTCGGATATATATAAAATATTATATTTTATGAAACATGATAAAAAAAATAAAAATAAAAAAATTAAATTTTCTTTAATAAAAGAAATAGGATATTGTTTATATAATATTGAAGTAGATTATGAATTAATAAAAGAAAGTATTAAAAATTATCTATTCTAAACAAGAAAGCAATTTAAATTAATGAAAATGGATAAAAATCTGTCTGTAGAAGAGAAAAATGAATCTCTTATATTAAAAGATATAATTAATATAAATAAAAATGTGAAATTATCAAATTTTGATTGGAGTTCTTATGAACTGGGTTTAAGTAAAGAAGAACAAGAAGAGAGAAAAAAAATGGAAAAATTGTATTCTGATACTATTTCAAGTATACATGAATTTTATATTTATAATGGGAAAATTATTAAAATAATTGATAGAAATGTTGTAATAGATTTTGGATTTAAAGCTGAAGGAGTAATATCATTAAATGAATTTCGTGATGAAAAAAAACTACCTAAAGTAAATGATATAATTGAAGTAATTGTCGAGAAACTTTATTATAAAGGCCGATGTATTATATCTTATAATAAAGCCAAAAAATTAAAATCCTGGGAAATAATACAAGAAAAATTTATTAAAAATGAAATAATAATATTTTTTGTTGCAGCTCGTACAAAAGGAGGCTTAATAGTAGTTTTATTTGGAATTGAATGTTTTTTACCAGGATCACAAATATATATAAAACCTGTAAAAGATTTTGATTTTTATGTAGGTAAGACAATGGAAGGAAAAATAGTAAAAATAAATAATAAAAAAAAAAATGTTGTTGTTTCTCATAAAATTTTAATAGAAAAATATATTGAAATTAAAAAAAAACAATTAATTTCTAAATTAGAAAAAGGTCAAGTTTTAAGAGGTATAGTAAAAAATATAACACATTACGGAAGTTTTATAGATATAGGTGGTGGAATAGATGGATTATGTCACATTACAGATATAAGTTGGGGAAGAATAGAGCATCCTTCAGAAAAATTAGAAATTGGTCAAACCATTAATTTTGTGATTTTATCAATTGATAAAATCAAAAATAGAGTTCAATTAGGTTTAAAACAATTACAGTCTAATCCTTGGAATTCTTTAGAAGATGAAATAAAAAAAGGGAAAGTAGTTATAGGTACAGTAACTGTTGTAACAGATTATGGAGCTTTTGTTGAAATTTTTCCAGGTGTAGAAGGATTAGTACATGTCTCTGAAATGTCTTGGGCTAAAAAATTAAGATCTTCACAAGATTATGTAAAAGTTGGAGATAGAATTAAAGTTTTAATATTAAATTACGATATTTCAGATCAAAAAATGTCTTTAAGTCTGAAAAGACTTACACCTAATCCATGGGAAAATATAAAAACAAAATATAAAATGGGCTCAATTCATATTGTAACTGTTAGAAGCTTTACTAATTTTGGGGTTCGTTTAGAATCCAAATCCAAATCCAAATACAAATACAAATCCAAATCAAAATTCAAATCAGAATTAGAGTTAGAATTAAAATTCAAATCAGAATTAGAAGAATTAGAATATTTATTATACAATGATGAGATTTCATGGATTAAAAATCTAAATAATTCTATAGATATATATAAAAAAGGAGATTTAGTTAAACTAATTGTGTTAGGTTTAGACTTAATTACACGTAAAATAAATTTTGGTAGTAAACAACTAATAAAAAATTTTTGGGATGAAAATATGATAGGTAGTATCCATACTGGAAAAATTAGAAAATATTTTTATAAAGGAGCTATAATCAAATTAAAAAAAAAAAATATAAAAATTTTTGCGCCTATTTTAAAACATGGTGTAGAACTTAAAAATCCTAAATTTAAAATTATATATTTTAATTTTAAAATTAAAACATTTTATGTTTCTCATACATCAGATTTTATAAAAAAATAGAAAAGGAGTAGTTGTAGTTATAAATTCTTTATTATTTTTTGTTTTATTTAAACGAAATATTATATATTCAATAGCCTCTATTGAAGTCATCTCAGAAAGACGTTTTCTGAGAAAAAAAATTGTTTTTAATGTGTTATCATTTAATAATAATTCCTCTTTTCTTGTGCTAGAAGCAACTAAGTCTATAGCTGGATATATTCTTTTATTCGCAATTTTTCTATCTAATTGTAGTTCCATATTACCTGTACCTTTAAATTCTTCAAATATTACTTCATCCATTTTTGATCCAGTTTCTATAATTGCTGTAGCAATTATAGAAAGAGACCCACCATCTTCAATATTTCTAGCAGCCCCAAAAAATCTTTTAGGTTTATGTAATGCGTTAGAATCAACTCCTCCTGATAAAACTTTACCAGATGTAGGAGAAACAGTATTATATGCTCTAGCTAAACGTGTTATAGAATCTAGTAAAATAACTACATCATGCCCACATTCAACCATTCTTTTTGCTTTTTGTAAAACAATACTAGCAACTTTTACATGTTTTTCTGCTGGTTCATCAAAAGTTGAAGATACTACTTCCCCATTTACGTTTCTTTGTATATCTGTAACCTCTTCTGGTCTTTCATCTATTAAAAGAATTATTAAATAGACTTCTGTATGATTATAAGATATTGTATTTGCTATTTCTTTTAATAAAGTTGTTTTTCCAGTTTTAGGAGGTGCAACTATAATACCTCTTTGGCCTTTTCCTATAGGAGAAAATAAATCTACAATTCTTGTAGAAAGAGTTACTTTTTTTTCTGAAATTTTGAATTTTTCATTAGGAAATAATGGAGTTAAATGTTGAAAAGACTTTCGAAAAATTATAGAAGATGGAAAACGTCCATTGATTTGGAAGATTTTTATTAAAGGAAAATATTTTTCTCCGTTTTTAGGAGTACGAACTTCTCCTCTTATAGTATCACCAGGTTGAATTCCAAAAAGTCTTATTTGAGATTGTGATACGTAAACATCATCATCTGATGATAAATAATGAAATCTTAAGAATCCATAATGTTCAGGCATTATTTCTAATACTCCTTCACTAATTACTAGACCTTCAAATTTATATTCATTCTGCATTTAAAATGATTGTCTTTAAAAAAATCGAAGTTTTAAAAAAAAGATTTTCTGAACTTAGAAAACCTGAAATTCAAAAATCTGTTAAACTTTATAAAGAATATAAAATTATTTATAAAATAATTAACTATTATAATAGTTATAAAGAAAAAAAAAAATCTTTAAAAGAAATAGAAGATTTAATTAAATTAGATGACGATAAAGAAAAAGAATTATTAGAATTTGCAATTTTTGAAAAAAAAAACAATCTATTAGAATTAGAATTTCTTCTAAAGAAGATAGAAGATCTCTTGAAGAAGAAGAAGAAGAAGAATAATACGAATAATGTTCTTCTGGAATTAAGGGCAGGAACAGGAGGAGATGAAGCATGTATTTTTGTAGAAAATATATTTCGAATGTATACTATGTATTTTAAAGAATTATGTTGGAAATATGAAATATTAAATATGCAGCAAGGTACAATAAAAGGTTATAAAGAAATCATTATAGAAATACAAGGAAAAAATGTATATGGGACATTAAAATTCGAATCAGGTGTACATAGAGTACAAAGAGTTCCCTCTACTGAATCACAAGGTAGATTACATACATCTGCCATAACAGTAGCAATTCTTCCAGAAGAAGATTATAACAATAAGATTAAGATAGTTTTATCAGATATAAAAAGAGATACTTTTAGGGCTAGTGGAGCAGGAGGTCAACATGTTAATAAAACAGAATCTGCAATACGTTTAACTCATATCCCTACTGGGATAATAGCAGAATGTCAAGAAGAACGTTCACAACATAAAAATTATGAAAAAGCAATGAAAGTTTTACGTGCTAGAATTTATCAATCAGAATTGAAAATAAAAAATGAAAAACTTTCTAAAGAGAGAAAAGATCTTATATCTACAGGAGATAGGTCCGCCAAAATAAGAACATATAATTATCCTCAAGGAAGGGTAACAGATCATCGTATAAATAAATCAATTTATTATTTAGATAAATTCATGAATGGAAAAATAAATGAAATGATAACAGCTCTTAAAATTCTTGAAAAAGATATATGAAAAAAATAGCTATAATAAATGGTCCAAACTTAAACCTTTTAGGTAAAAGAGAACCAGAAGTATATGGTAAATACAAATTTGAAGAATTTCTTTTTAAATTAAAAAAAAAAATAAAGAATCTTGCTAAGATTTTTTTTTATCAAAGTAATCATGAAGGTGAAATTATTGATATATTACATAATATAGGTTTTGAATATCATGGGATTATAATTAATCCAGGTGCATATACTCATACTTCTATAGCTATAGCAGATGCTATAAAATCTATATCCACTCCTGTAATTGAAGTTCATATTACAAATATTTTTTCTAGAGAAAAAATTAGAAATAAATCATTTATTACAGAAGTCTGCAAAGGCAGTATATTTGGATTTGGATTAAATTCTTATAAATTAGGAATTTTTAGTTTTATTAAGAACTAATTCACTTTTTATAATCGAGATATTTTTTTATATATTTATTTACATCATCGACAGTCATGAATTTTTCATCATCAGACATAATAATCTGAAATTCTTTTTCAAATTCCATAATTAGTTCTATTGAATCTAATGAATCAGCCCCCAAATCATTTATAAAACTAGCTTCAGGAATAACTTTTTTTTCATCTACCCCTAATTTTTCTATTATAATGGATTTTATTTTTAAGAAGATTTCATTCATAATAATATTGTTAATATATTTTTTTTAAAATTTAAAAAACCATAATTAATTTTTACTTTGATAATTGTTGTATTATTATTATATGATATATTGATATCAGAATTCTGATAATTTTTCATCAAAAAACTACTATAAATTTTAATTATTCCAGATGAGATCATTGATATCATTGAACAATGATTATTTAAAATTTCAAATTTCCCTTTTGAAGATGGTAAAAAAACGGCGTATCCTTCTATCTCAAAGAGAGTTTTTTCTTTTTTTAAAATTAAGATTTTCATTATATCTTTTCTTTTGAAGAATCAATTACTTCACTTATTGTTCCTTTTAAGTTAAAATGTACTTCTGCTATATTATCAAGTTTCCCATCTAAAATAAGATTAAATCCTTCTATTGTATCTTTTATATTTACTAATTTTCCAGTAATTCCTGTAAATTGTTCAGCAACATTAAATGGTTGAGATAAAAATCTTTGTACACGTCTAGCTCTATGAACAAGAATTTTATCTTCTTCAGATAATTCTTCTATTCCTAAGATAGCGATTATATCTTGCAATTCTTGATAACGCTGAAGGATTTGTTTTACACGTTGTGCACATAAATAATGATCATTACCTAGAAATTCTATAGATAGAATACGTGATGTAGAAGATAACGGATCTACAGCTGGATATATACCTAAAGATGATATTTTTCTTGATAAAACAGTTGTAGCATCTAAATGAGAAAAAGTAGTTGCTGGGGCAGGATCACTCAAATCATCTGCAGGAATATAAACTGCTTGTATAGATGTTATAGATCCATTTTTAGTAGATGTTATTCGTTCTTGCATAGTTCCCATTTCAGATGCTAAAGTAGGTTGATAACCTACAGCTGATGGCATTCTACCTAATAATGCAGATAACTCAGATCCTGCTTGAGTAAAACGAAATATATTATCTATAAAAAATAGAACATCTCTTCCTTTTCTTTCTCTTCCTCTTCCTCTTCCTCTTCCCCTTCCCCTTCCCCTTCCCGAAAGAAAACTATCTCTATAATATTCAGCTAATGTTAATCCAGATAATACTACTCTTGCTCTTGCACCAGGCGGTTCATTCATTTGGCCAAAGACAAATGTTGCTTTAGAATTTTTTAATTCGTTTTTATCAACTTTAGAGATATCCCATTTTCCATTTTTCATATCTTCTAAAAAAGAATCACCATATTTTATAATTCCAGAAGAAATCATTTCTCTTAAAAGATCATTTCCTTCCCTAGTTCTTTCTCCTACACCTGCAAAAACAGATAATCCTCCATATCCTTTAGCAATATTATTAATTAACTCTTGTATTAAGACAGTTTTTCCAACACCAGCACCACCAAATAAACCTATTTTTCCACCTTTTATATAAGGTTCTACTAAATCAATTACCTTTATCCCTGTATATAATATCTCAATATTTGTTGATAAATCTTCAAATTTTGGGGGATTTCTATGAATTGAAATTCTTTTAGAATTATTTAAGTCACCTAAACCATCTATCGTATTTCCTACGACATTAAATACTCTTCCATTTATTTCTTCCCCTATTGGCATACTAATAGTAGTTCCTAGAGAAAAAACATCTTGTCCTCTTTTTAAGCCATCAGTTATATCCATAGATATACAACGTACCGTACATTCTCCAATATGCTGTTGGACCTCAAATATAATTTTATTTCCTTTAGGATTAAAAACTTCTAAAGAATCATATATCATAGGTAATGATGAAACATTTTCAAATAAAACATCAACCACTGGACCTATAATCTGTATTATTTTACCTTTGTTAATCATTTTTTAAAAAAATTAATATTAATAATAATAATATATATGTTTTTTAACAAAAAATTATGTCAATATTTTTTACATGATAAAAATATTGCTAAAAAAATAGTGAATAGTATTTCTTTTAAAGAATCAAAAACTATTGTAGAAATTGGTCCAGGTATGGGGATATTAACACAATATTTATTATTAAATAATAAAAATCTATTTCTTATAGAAATAGACAAAAAATATGTCGAATATCTTAAAATTAAATATCCTATTATAAAAAATAATATTTTTAATAAAAATTTTTTAATTTGGAACCCAAAGGATTTTTTTTTAGATTCTTTTACATTAATTGGAAATTTTCCATATAAGATATCATCACAAATCTTGTTTAAGATAATTAAATATCGTGAATATATACCAGAATGTATAGGAATGTTTCAAAAAGAAGTTGCTGATCGTATTACATCTAAACAGATGAATAAATCCTATGGAAAATTATCTGTAATAATGCAAGCCTTCTATAAGATAGAATACTTATTTACAGTTAATAATACTGTTTTTATACCTAAACCTAAGGTTAAATCGGCAGTTGTAAGAATGTTAAAAAGAAAAGATAATCTTATTCTTAAAGAAGATATTTTTATTAAAATAGTTAAAACAGCTTTTCTTTATAGAAGAAAAAAATTATATAATTCATTAAAAAAATTATCGTTATCTTCTGAGTTTTATAAAAATCCTCTTTTAAAAAAAAGAGTTGAACAATTATCTGTAAATGATTTCATTTTGCTTGCTAGCTTTTAAAAAATTTGTTTTTTTAAAAAACAAATTGTATATTTATATTGCGGGGTGGAGCAGTTGGTAGCTCGTCGGGCTCATAACCCGAAGGTCACAGGTTCGAGTCCTGTACCCGCTACTATTTTAAGCTCCCCAGGCTGGATTCGAACCAGCGACACCCTGATTAACAGTCAGGTGCTCTAACCAAACTGAGCTACTGAGGAATTTATTTTAAACTTACTGTTTTATTAAATAAAATTGTTTTTTTATTACTTTTTTTATCTAAACAAAAATATCCAATACGTTGAAATTGAAATTTCTCTTTAATTGTAGCTGTCCTTAACGAGGGTTCTGCATATGCTATTTTAGTTTTTAAAGAATCATGATTGAGAAAATCAATAAATTTTTGAGATTTTTCAGGAATTTGTTTTCTAAATATTTGATCAAAAATATTTATTTTAATTTTTAAAGCATGAATTTTAGAGACCCAATGTAATGTAGATTTTATTTTTCTTTTACTTGATAAACCAGTTTTAGATAAACTGTTTTTATCATAAGAACAATATATACTTTTAATGCTACCATCTAGATTACGAGATATATTATTAGCTTTTAAAATATAAGCATTTTTTAAACGTACTTCTTTTCCTAAAGATAATCTGAAAAAATTTTTTGTATTTTTTTCCATGAAATCTTCACTCTCTATATAGAGAAATTTTGAAAAAGGGATTTTTCTATAAGTTTTTTTTATGTCTTCAGGATTATTTTCCGCTTTTAACCATTCTACTTTAAAAGTAGGATAATTTTCAATTATTATTAATAATGGATTTATTACAACCATTACTCTAGATGAAATTTGATTTAAATGTTTTCGAATACTAAATTCTAGAATAGATATATCTATCTGATTATATCGTTTTGATATTCCAATTTTTTTAATAAAATATTTAATTGATTCTGGAGTATAACCTCTTCTTCTAAGTCCTGATAGAGTGGGCATTCTTGGATCGTCCCATCCATTTACAAGATTTTTTTTTACTAAAATTTGTAACTTTCTTTTACTTAAAACATTATAATTTAGATTTAATCTAGAAAATTCATATTGTCTAGGTGTTAGACTCTTTTTTTTATTTATATTATAAATATACCAATTATATAATTGTTTATGATTTTCAAACTCAAAAGAACATAAAGAATGTGATATTTTTTCTATATAATCTGATTGCCCATGTGTCCAATCATAAGTCGGATATATACACCATTTATTTTTTGTTCTATAATGTAATTTTTTTTTTATAATACGATACATGATAGGATCTCTAAGATTCATGTTTGGTGATTTCATATCTATTTTGGCACGTAAAACACAATCACCGTCATTAAAATATCCATTTTTCATTTTTTTAAATAAAAAAATATTTTCTTTTATCAATCTATTCCTATAGGGACTCTCTATACCATCCTCAAAAGGATTTTTTCTTTGTTCTTGTATTTTATCTTGTTTTTGATCATCTACATAAGCTTTTCCTTTTTCTATAATGACTTTAGCTAAGTCATAAAGTTTAGAAAAATAATTAGAAGCATAAGTTACTTTATTCCATTTAAAACCTAACCAAAAAATATCTTTTTTTATATAATTAATAAATTTTTTTTCTTCTTCTATTGGATTAGTATCATCAAATCTTAATATTACTGAAGCTTTATATTTTTCTGCTAATTTAAAATTTAAATAAATAGATTTAGCATGACCAATATGTAAATAACCATTAGGTTCAGGTGGAAATCTAAAAAGTAATTTTTTTTTAGGAAATCCTGACTCTAAATCTTTTTCTATAATTTTATCGAATATATTTATTATTTTCATAATATTTATTTTTTTATTAAAAAAATAATTAAAATCCTTATATCTGAAGGAGAGACTCCACTTATTCTAGATGCTTCTCCTATAGAATTTGGTTTATAATTTAATAATTTTTCCCTAGCTTCTATTGATATTGATTTTACTTGATTATAATCAAAATTATTTGGTATACGTATGGATTCTAATTTATACATTTTTTTGACATTTTCTTCTTCTTTTAGAATATAGCCTTTATATTTAATATAAAGAGATATTTGTTCTAAAATTTTTTCATCTATATTATTTTTTTTTCTAAAATGTTTTATTAAATATAATTTAATTATATCATATATAGATATTTCTGGCCTAGATAATAAATCACAGATTTTAAGATTTTCTTTTAAATTGGCTTGATTTCTTTGAAAAAAGAAAAAACAATGTCTTTTCTTTTTATTTTTATTTTTTAGTTTTTTGATTCTATCATTACTAACTAATCCTAGATTAATCCCCATAGGGGTTAATCTTTCATCAGCATTATCTTGTCTTAATAATATTCTATATTCAGCTCTTGAAGTAAACATTCTATATGGTTCTTCTGTCCCTTTATAAATTAAATCATCAATAAGTACACCTATATATGCTTCATTACGTTTAAGAATAAATGGATCTTTTTCATTAATTTTTAAATTAGCATTTATTCCTGCTATTAATCCTTGTGCTGCTGCTTCTTCATATCCTGTAGTTCCATTTATTTGACCAGCAAAAAAAAGATTTTCAATTAATTTTGTTTCTAAATTATTTTTTAATTGTGTAGGAGGAAAATAATCATATTCTATAGCATATCCTGGCCTAACCATTTTTGCGTTTTCAAAACCAGGAATCGTTAATAATGCTTTATATTGAACTTCTTCTGGCATAGAAGTAGAAAATCCATTAATATAAACTTCTATAGTGTTAACACCTTCTGGTTCTACAAATATTTGATGATTTTCTTTATTAGAAAATCTATATACCTTTTCTTCAATCGAAGGACAATATCTAGGACCTACACATTTAATTTTTCCATTAAAAATAGGAGAGCTATTAAATTCTTTACTTAATAATTTGTGAGTTTCTAAATTTGTATGCGTAATATAACATTTTTTTTGTTTTAAAATATTTAAATTACTTAAATCAGAAAAAGGTTCTATAGGAAAATCTCCTAATTGTTCAATCATTTTAGAAAAATCTAAAGAACGGCCATCTAATCTAGGAGAGGTTCCCGTTT
This sequence comes from Candidatus Karelsulcia muelleri, assembly GCF_024818015.1. Lineage (GTDB taxonomy): Bacteria > Bacteroidota > Bacteroidia > Flavobacteriales > Blattabacteriaceae > Karelsulcia > Karelsulcia muelleri_C. The sequence continues at coordinate 32,602 of NZ_CP093908.1, forward strand.
TCATTCTTCCTGAGAAAAATCCAATTTTTTTTAATTTTTCTGTTAATCCTTTTACTGAATTTTCTGAAATTCTTCCGCCACTATTTTTTTTATCTCCTATATGAATAATACCATTTAAAAATGTTCCATTTGTAAGAATTACTGATTTACTTTTAATAGAAATCCCAAGAATTGTTTTAACTCCAATGACTTTATAATTTTTTATAATTAAATCGACAACTGTAGATTGAAAAAAATCTAATTTTTTTTGTTTTTCTAAAGTTAAACGCCATTCTTTAGAAAATTTTAGTCTATCACATTGTGCTCTTGGACTCCACATTGCAGGACCTTTAGATTTATTTAACATTCTAAATTGAATCATACTTTTATCGGTTATTATTCCTGAATAACCTCCTAATGCATCAATTTCTTTAATAATTTGCCCTTTTGCAATTCCTCCAATTGCTGGATTACATGACATTTGTCCTATATTATATAAATTTGTTGTAATTAATAAAGTATTTGATCCTAGATTAGAAGCAGCTAAAGCTGCTTCTGATCCAGAATGTCCACCACCTACTACAATTACATCATATTGTTTAACAAACATATTTTTTTTTAAAAAAAAATAAATAAATCTCTTCTTTTTTAGACATTATATATTTTTCAGTTTCTTTTTTATCTTTATATCCTAGTAAATGCAATACAGCATGTATAATAACACGTTTTAATTCATCATAAAATGATTTTTTAAAATTTAAAGAATTATATTTAATTCTTTTTATGCTAATAAATATATCTCCATCTATATTTTTCTCTTCAGAATTATCAAAAGTTATAACATCTGTATAATAATTTTTCTTAAGATATTTCTTATTAATATTAATCAAATATTGATCATTACAAAAAATAAAATTTAGTTCTTTTATAAATTCCTTTTCCTTACTTACAACAAAAAAAATCCATTTTGAAAAATAAAATTCATTATATAAATTAAATTTTGTTTCATAATAATAATTTATCATTAATCCATATATGTTATATATTGTTCCTACACCTATAGGTAATTTAGAAGATATCACTTTTAGAGCAATTCGTATTCTAAAAGAAGTAGATTTTATTTTAGCAGAAAATCTTTTAAATTCTAAAAAATTATTAAATTTTTTTAAAATAAAAAATAAGATATTATCATATAATATATATAATGAACAGAAAATTATATTGAATATAATACTTTTTTTAAAAAAATGTAATAATATAGCTTTAATTACTGATGCTGGTACACCTATTATATCTGATCCAGGTTTTTTATTAGTAAGACATTGCATAAAAAATAATATAAAAGTTTCTTGTCTTCCAGGAGCTACTGCTTTTATACCAGCATTAATAAATTCAGGTTTTTCGATAAATGAATTTACATTTCTTGGATTTTTACCGCATAAAAAAAGTAAAGAAAAAAAAATAAAAACTCTCTGTAAAGAGAGTAGAACAATAATTATTTATGAAAGTACTTATAGAATTTTAAAGACTTTATATATAATAAAAAATTATATAGGAAATAAACAAATTTCTATTTGTAGAGAAATTTCTAAAAAATTTGAACAAACTATTATAGGGAATATAAATGATATAATTTTTTTTTTTGAAAACAAAAAACCAAAAGGAGAATTTGTTATAATCTTACAAGGTAAGACTAGAGGCACTGAGCGGATTTGAACCGCTGTAAAAGGTTTTGCAGACCTCTGCCTTGCCACTCGGCCACGGTGCCAATTAATCTAATTATAAAAATTAAATTAATATATTTAATTATATATAATTAATTTTTTTTATATGAATAAAAAAGCTATTTTATTTTCTACCAGAAAAAGTTTACACCTTTCAAGAGAAATAGCTCATTATTATGGTGATATTTTAGGTAAAATAAATTTTTTGGAGTTTAGTGATGGAGAATATGAACCATCTTTTGAACAATCTGTTAGAGGGGCTAATGTATTTTTAATTGGATCTACTATGCCTCCGGCTGATAATCTTATGGAACTATTACTTATGTGTGATGCAGCAAAACGTGCTTCTGCAAGAAATATTACATTAGTTATACCATATTTTGGGTGGGGAAGACAAGATAGAAAAGAAAAAAAGAGAGCTCCTATTGGAGCAAAATTAGTATCTAATCTAATTACAGCTTCTGGAGCTACAAGAGTAATTACAATGGATTTACATGCCGATCAAATCCAAGGATTTTTTGAAATACCTTTAGAAAATTTAGATGCTTATACTTTATTTATAGAGTATATCAAACAATTGAAATTAGATTGTTTAACAATTGCTTCTCCAGATATGGGAGGAGTAAAACGTGCAAGAAGCTATGCTGGATCTTTAAATGCTGATGTAGTAATATGTTATAAAGAAAGAAAAAAAGCTAATAATATAGATTTAATGAATATTATTGGAGATGTAAAAAATAAAAATGTAATTATTGTAGATGATTTAGTAGATACAGCAGACACAATTTTAATAGCATCAAATCTTATGAAAGAACAAGGTGCTAAAAGTATACGTGCAATTGCTACGCATCCAATATTGTCAGGATATGCATATGAAAAAATAGAAAATTCATCTTTACAAGAACTTGTAGTTACTAATACAATTAAATTAAATTCTAAAAAAATTTCAAAAAAAATCACAATTTTAAATTGTGCGAAAATTTTTGCACAAGTTATGCATAAAAACTCCAAAATATGAATTGTGTAAACCTTAAAGGGAAAAAAAACAAATTTTTAAAAAAGATAAATAATCGTGAATTAAGAAATTCTGGTTATATTCCTTGCATAGTATATGGTATAAATAAAAATATAAAATTTTATATTTTATTATCAATACTAAAAAAAGTGATTTATACTTTGAAAGTATATAAAGTGATTATAGAAATCAAAAATGAATATAAAATTGAAGCTCTTTTAAAAGAGATACAATTTAACCCAATAAATGATGATGTCATACATGTTGATTTTTATGAATTAAAAAAAAAGAAATATATTATTATTTCAGTACCAATAATATCTGTAGGTCATTCTTTAGGAGTCTCTAAAGGAGGTGAATATAAAATTTTTCTAAAAACAATCAACTTAAAAGTAATTCCTGAATTTCTAATAGATCATATGGATCTAGATACTAGTAATTTAGATATAGGAGAGAATTTATCTATAAAAGATATATATAATCCTAAGTATATTATACTTCATAATTGTAATGATGTAATTGCATCAGTCAAAGTCAAAGTCAAAGTCAAAGTCAAGGGAAAAGGAAAATTGTCTAAAACTTGATCAGATCTAGTTTTTATATACCTCCAACTATTTCAAGTATTTCTTTTGTAATATTTTCTTTTCTTAATTTATTATAAATAAATAATAATTCATGATTTATTTTAATCCCATTATCTTTTGCTTTATGCATAGCTATCATTCTTGATAAATGTTCTGAAGTTATTGATTCTAATATATATTTATATATCTTAATTTTTATTATTTCCGGAAATAAATATTTGAATATTTCTTCTTCAGATGGTTCAAATAAATAATTCGGATTTTTAATCTTTTTCATTTTAAAAGGTAATATTTGTTTAATTGAAATTAATTTTTTACAACTATTATAGATAATTTTTATATTACTAAAATACCCATTTAAAAATTTTTGATAAATATCATCTACTATATTAGATAAATTAATCTCATTTAGATTTTCAATTAAATCTCTATTATAGAAATATATAGGATATTTTTTATCTAAAAAATCCTTACCTATTTTTCCAATAGATAATATATATATTTTTTTTTGACAAGATTCAATTAATTTTTCTGTTTTTTTTAATAATAAATTATTAAAATTTCCACAAAGTCCACGATTTGATGTAATTACTATTAATAATATAGGTTTTTTCTTATTATAAGTATAAGGATAATGATATAATAATCTAAAGATTTCTTCTATTTTTTTTTTATAAATTTTACATTTATATAATTTCTCTTGATATTTTTTTAATTTTACAGATGAAACCATTTTCATTGCATTTGTAATTTTTACAATAGAACTTACGGTCTTAACTCTACCTATTATTTCTTTTAAATTATACATTATCTTTAGATTTAATCAAATAATAATTCATTATTTTTAATGCAATATTGTTTAATATTGAAAATATCTTTTCATTTATTTCACCTTCTTCTAATAAATCTATAATTGATGAATATTTCTCATTTAAATAATTTAAATATTTTTTTTCAAAAAATTTAATTTTATTAATAGGTATTTCTTTAAGAAGATTATTTGTCCCAGCATATATTATTGCTATTTGATAGCCTAATCTATAAGGAGAATTAATTGATTGTTTTAATATTTCTATATTTCTTTTTCCTTTTTCAATAATCTTTTTGGTTGTAGAATCTAAATCAGAACCAAATTGAGAAAAAGATTCTAATTCTCTAAATTGTGCTTGATCTAATTTAAAAGTACCTGATATTTTTTTCATTGATTTAATTTGTGCAGAAGCACCTACTCTTGAAACCGATATTCCTTCATTTATAGCAGGACGGATTCCTGAATTAAAAAGATTTGTTTCTAAAAAAATTTGTCCATCTGTTATAGATATAACATTTGTAGGAATATATGAAGATACATCACCAAATTGGGTTTCTATTATTGGTAAGGAAGTTAAAGAACCTCCCCCTAAAATTTTTTTTTCTATACTTTTTGGTACATCATTCATTTTATAAGCTATTTTATTATCACTTATTATTTTAGATGAACGTTCTAATAAACGTGAATGTAAGTAAAAAATATCACCTGGATATGCTTCTCTACCGGGTGGTCTACGTAATAATAAAGATATTTCTCTATATGCTACTGCTTGTTTAGATAAATCATCATATATAATTAAAGCTGATCGTCCAGTATCACGAAAAAATTCACCTATTGCCGTACCAGAAAAAGGAGCAAACACTTGCATAGCTGCAGAATCTGAAGCATTTGCAGTTAATATAACTGTATACGATAGAGCATCATTATCTTCTAATAATTTCACTATACTAGCTATAGTAGATGCTTTTTTACCAATTGATACATAAATACAATAAACGGGATTTCCCATATCATAAAATTTTTTTTGATTAATTATAGTATCTATTGCTAGAGTTGTTTTTCCAGTTTGTCGATCTCCTATTATTAATTCTCTTTGTCCTCTACCTATAGGTATCATAGAATCTATACATTTTATACCAGTTTGGAGAGGTTCTATTACTGGTTCTCTATAAATTACCCCAGGAGCTTTTCTTTCTAATGGCATTAGAAATAAATTTCCAGATATAGGACCTTTTCCATCAATAGGAACACCTAAACTGTTTATAACACGACCTAACATACCTTCTCCGACATTTATAGACGATATCATCCCTGTTCTTATAACTTTATCACCTTCTTTTATTCCTTTCGAAGACCCAATTAATATAATTCCGACATTTTCTTCTTCTAAATTAAGAACAATTCCTTTTAATCCATTTTCAAATTCTACTATTTCTCCATATATTGCATTAAATAATCCATAGACATTAGCTACTCCATCTCCTATATTAATTATTATCCCTGATTCAATTATTTCATTTTTATAATGAAAGTCTGAAATTTTTTTTTTTATTAAGGCTGATATATCAGCATATTTTATATCCAACATAAGTTTTTATTTTTTTTAAAAAATTATTAATTGTAAAATTACAATATTGATCTTCTCCTTTTAAGAGGAAACCACCAATAATATTATCTATATTATTATTAATAATAAAAGTTTTCTCTCTTTTATTTAAAATAAAAATTATATTATATTTAATAATAGGTTTTTTAGATAAAAAAAATAAATCTATTATCGATAATTTTTTTTTCAAATATTTTATATATTCTAAACAAATAGATATAAACAATAATTCTTTATTATCATCAATTAACAATTGAATTAATTTTAATAAAATCTTATCTATCATTAATTTATTAAAAACAATTATCTTTTCTTTTTTTTTAAAAAAATGTGTATTGAAAATTATTTGTTTTATATAATTCTTTCTGAGAAGAAAGAAAATTTTTTCTATTTCATTTTTTAGAAAAATTTCTTTTTTAGAATTAAAAACTAAAAAAAAAAATCCTTTTGCATATCTTTTAATCAAAAGTTTTTTATATGAAAAATTCATAATTCTTTATTTAAGATTTTTTCTGAAATTATAATAGATATATTGAATATGTCATTTTTTCTCTTTTCTATTGCTATTTTTTTTTTATTTTCAATTAATAATTGAATTTTATTTATGATTAAATCACTTTCTAATTTTGCTTTTTTTTTTGCTTCTTTTTCTATTTCTTCTTTTTTTTTTAAAGCTTCATTTATAATTAAATTTTTCATTTTTTCTATATTTTTTAAAATCTTTCTTTTTTTTACTTTTATCTTTTTTAGAGATTCTTTTGCTTTTTCTGCATTATTGATTGAATCAATAATATATTTTTCACGTTTTTCTAACAATTTATTTATAGGATTCCATGCGAATTTACTAAGAATAATAAATGAGATTAAAAAGATTACTGATTGCCAAAATATTAAACCTAAAGAAGGCGTCATTAAATCCATAAATTGTTATTTTAAGACTGCTAACAAAACAGTTACTATTCCAAATAAAGATGCTCCTTCTAGAAGAGCGGCAGATATAATCATAGCAGTTTGTATTTGATTTGAAACTGATGGTTGTCTAGCTATTGCCTCCAGAGCAGAACTACCAATTTTTCCAATTCCTAACCCAGCTCCCAATACGGCTATACCTGCCCCTATAGCTGATAATCCTACATATAAACCCATTTAATTTAATCTTTTATTGCTATACCTAAAAATAAGGCAGATAAAGATGTAAATATAAATGCTTGTAAAAAACCTACCATTATTTCTAATAAGAAAATAAAAATAGAAAAAGGTATAGATATAATTATTGAATAAATGTTTTTGAATATAAAAATTAAAGAAAGAAAACTGATTAAAATGATATGTCCAGCTGTAATATTTGCAAATAAACGTATACAAAGAGTCAAAGGACGAAGAAATATTCCAAATATTTCTATTGGAATTAATAATAATTTTATTATTAATGGAACCTTTGGCATCCAAAAAATATGTTTCCAGTATTTTTTTTTAGCACTAAAAATAATGATAAAAAAGATTATCATTGATAATGATAAAGTAACGCTAATATTACCTGTAATATTAGGCCCTATAGGTAAGAGACCTATCAAATTATTGATTAATATAAAAAAAAATAGTGTTAAAAAAAAAGGAAAATACAGTTTAGAATTTTTTATTCCCAAATTAGGAATAGCTATTTCATTTTTAATATAAAAAAAAATAGATTCTAATAAGAGACCGGTTTTATAATTAGGTTTTTTCTCTTTATAAGAAAGAGATAATTTAATAAAAATTAAACATAAAATAAAGATAGATATAATCAATGTTAATACATTTTTTGTAATAGAAAAATCTAAAGGCAGATTATTAAGAATCTTCCCATTAGAATCTAGTTTTAAGAAACCAAATTTATTGGTTTTATATATTTGATTATTTATTAATCTATAATAATTATTATTTATATTTACTAAATTATTTCCATGATCAAATTTTGATGACATAAATAATTTAAATCCTTTATCAAAAAGGATTATAGGTAATGAAATATAAACATTTTTTTTAAAATGCCATTCATGAGAATCATTAATATGACTTTTTATAAAAAAAGCTGGATTAAACGTTTTATTAGAATTTAATTTTTGAGAATGTAAACAAGTTAAATTACTAACCCAAAAACAAAAGATAAATAAAAAACAAATTTTTTTTTTATATTTAAATAACATAATGATTATGGAATTAGCCAATCGCATAAAAAAAAAGATTACTTCTTGAATAAAGATCCTTTTAGAAGAAAAAGTTATTTTATAATCCATTGAGCTGTATCAGAATTAATTTGTCTTAAAATTATTTTAATTTTTTGAAAAAAAAAATTAAAATAATAATTATTATAATGTAAGATTGTATATAAATACACATTATTTAATAATTTTATTATAAAATCACTTTTTAAGTTATTAATTAAAATATTTAAATTATTAAATTGATCTTCTACACAAATTGAAAGACTAATTGAGGAACTTTGAATTAAAAAAACTTTTATTTGATATTTTGATATAATAGTAAATATATCCCTAATATTAGTTTCTAGAAAAAAAGAGAAATTCTTCATATAAAAAGATATTAATTTCTGATTTTTTTTTACTATAAAACAAGGTTTTATAATTTCTTTATTTCTTTTTTTACTCACTAAGGTTCCTTTTTTTTTAGGGTAAATAAAAGAACGAACATATAATGGAATTTGTTTTTTTTTTAAAGGATGTAAGGTTTTAGTATGTATAACTGATGCACCATAATAAGATAATTCAAGAGCTTCGTCATAAGAAAGACTATTTAATAAATTGTTTTTTAAAAAAAATCTAGGATCTGCATTTAATATTCCAGAAACATCTTTCCAAGTAGTTTGACTTTCCGCCTTTAAACAATATGAAAAAATTGATGCAGTATAATCAGATCCTTCTCTTCCTAAAGTTGTAGTAAAATAATTATAATCAGCTCCTATAAAACCTTGAGTTATATATAAATAGTTTTTTTTTAATTGTTTTATTTTTTTATTTGTTTTTGTCCAATTAACATGTGCTTCACCATATGAATTATCAGTTTTTATATAATTTCTACAATCTAACCAAATATTTTTCATTCCTATGAAATTGAAATATTCGCTAATTAATTTAGTTGAAATTAATTCACCAGATCCAACTACTTGATCATATAGAAAATTATATTTCCTATATTTATTTTTTTTAAAAAAATATTTGATTCCATTAAAAATATTTTTTATATAGATATTTATCTTATGATTGTAAGGGAATAAATCATTAATCATTTTTAAATGATTACCTTCTATTTCAGATATTTGAATCTCTGTATTTTGTTTTAAAAAATATTTATTTACTACTTTTTCAAGCTTATTAGTAGTATTACCAATAGCTGAAATTACAATTAAAGTCTTTTTATGACCTACTTCTTTTAGAAGATTATATAATTTTTTTACTCTTTTAGAGTTCTTTACAGAAGAGCCTCCAAATTTATAGATTTTCATTTTCTTTAAATCAACATATTAAACAATTGTTATTACACTTTCAGTATTAAATATATTACATATATTACGTCCAAATAATTTGATCGAATAAGATAATAATATTATTCCAAATACTTTTTTTATAATATTTAAATTCTCATTACTAATATGATTTTCTATCTCCGAAATTTTTTTTATTACAAAATAGACAATTATTATATTTAATATTAATGAGATTAATATTGTTTGCAAATCATAATTTTTTTTTAAAGACACTAAAGTTGTTACAGAACCTGGTCCTGCTATTAATGGAAATGATATAGGAATAATTGATACTTGAGCACTAGTACTTTTATCTCTTTTATAGAATTCTATTCCTAGAATCATTTCTAATGAAATAAAGAATAAGATTATTGAGCCCGCTAATGAAAAAGTATATAGATCAATACCAAAAGTATTTAAAATAAAATTTCCTAAAAAAATAAAAAATAAAAAGATTACCAATGAGAATAAAGTAACTTTAGTAGGATTTATTATATCTCCTTTCTTTTTATATCCTATAATAATGGGAGCATTACCGATTACATCTATAATACTAAATAATACCATAAAACATGTACATAATACTCTTATGTCTTGCATATTCAAAATTTATTTATTACCTTTATAGAATTAATTAAAAAATCTCCTACTTCTTTAGTGGAAGAAGGATTCTTATAATTTATGTCTTTAGTATAAATTCCATTTTTTAATGAATTTTTTACAAGTTTATTGATCAATAAACTTTCTTTTTTCATCCCAAAATCTTTTAACATCATAGATACAGATAATATAGCCCCCAATGGATTGGCAATATTTTTACCCGCAGCTTTTGGATATGATCCATGTATCGGTTCATACATGGGAGTTTTTTCACCAATAGAAGAAGAAGGGATTAATCCTAATGATCCAACTATAGCACTAGCTTCATCTGAAAGAATATCTCCAAACATATTTTCAGTTAATAATATATCAAATTGTTTAGGATTAATAATCACTTGCATAGAAGCATTATCTATAAATAGATAATCTATTTGTACTTCTTTATATTTTCTATTTATTTCTTTTAAAGTTTCACGCCATAATTTAGAAGTTGCTAAAACATTTGCCTTATCCACTAATGTTATTTTTTTTTTACGTTTTAAAGCTGCTTTAAAGGCATAAATCGCTATACGTGATATATCTTTTTTATTATAAGAACATATATCATATGCTCTTTTTCCACTTTTAGAAATTCTTTTTTTCCCAAAATATATACCATTAGTAAGTTCTCTATAGATAAGAAAATCTACATCTTTTATATAAGATTTTCTTATTGGAGATTTATCTAATAAAGATTTATAAACTTTAATAGGTCTTATATTACAATATAATCCCAATTTTTTTCTAAGTTTTAATAGACCTTGTTCCGGTCTATTTTTTAAATTATTATCATATTTAGGATCTCCTATAGCACCCAACAAAATAGAATCACATCCTAAACAAGTATCTAAAGTTTCTTTTGTTAAAGGAATACCAGTTTTTTCTATAGAAATTCCTCCTATTAAACACTTATGATAGATAAATCTATGATCATATTTTTCCCCTATAGCATCTAATACTCTTAAAGATTGATTAATTACTTCTGGCCCTATTCCATCTCCTGATAAAACTGCTATATTTTTTTCCATATTTAATTATAAATATTATTTTTTTCAAAAATTTCTATTTTTTTTTTTATACTAAAAAGTAATTCAATATCATCATATCCATTTATAAAACATTTTTTTTTAAAATCGTCTATTTTAAAGTATTCTTTATTGTTTTCAAATTGAACATATTGATGTTCCAAATTGATTTCAAATAAAAGATTTGTATTTAAAAAAATTTTTTTATAAATTAAATTGATAAAATCTTTTTTAAGTTCTATAGTTAATAATCCATTATTTAAAGCATTTTGTTTAAAAATATCAGCAAAAATATTGGAGATTACAACTTTAAATCCATAATCTCTAATTGCCCACGCTGCATGTTCTCTACTAGAACCACATCCAAAATTTTTTCCAGTTATTAATATCTTTCCAGAATATTTTTTTTGATTTAAAATAAAATTTTTTTTGATTTTGCCATTTGAATCATACCGCCAATCTCTAAATAAATTTTTTCCTAAATCTGATTTAGTTGTTAATTTTAAAAATCGAGCTGGTATAATTTGATCAGTATCTATATTATCTATAAATAGAGGAACTGCTGTACTAAATAAAGTAATAAATTTTTCCATAATTACATATAATTGGTTTGAAGATATTCTGTAATATTAACAATTTTTCCTTCAATAGCTGTAATTGCGGCAACTAAAGGACTAGCTAACAAAGTGCGTGCCCCTTTTCCTTGACGTCCTTCAAAATTTCTATTTGATGTAGATAAACAATATTCTCCATAAGGGATTTTATCTTCATTCATTCCTAGACATGCTGAGCATCCAGGTTTACGTAACTCAAATCCTGCTTTTAATAAAATTAAATCTATTCCAGAATTTAGAATTTCTTTATATACTTGTTTTGATCCAGGTACTACCATAACAGAGACATTATCTGCTTTTTTTTTATTTTTTATTAGTTTAGATACTAACCTAATATCTTCTATTCTAGAATTAGTACAACTTCCAATAAAAACATAATTTATTTTTAATCCTAATAAATACTCTCCTTCTTTTAATCCCATGTATTTCAAAGATTGAATATTTTTATCTCCTATTGGATCAGATATGTTTATACACATACTTGGATTAGTTCCATATGTTATCATCGGATAAATCTTATTTGAATTAAATTTATATTCTTTCTCAAAAAGAGCTTTTTTATCTGTTTTCAGATTTTTACATATTTTTTTTAATTCTTTTTCTTTTGGGGAAAAAATTTTGGGGTTTAAATATTTTAAAGTAGTTGAGTCGGGCTCTATCATACCTCCTCTAGCTCCCATTTCTATACTCATGTTGCACACTGTCATCCGTTCTTCCATATTCATTCTTTTAAAGACAGATCCACTATACTCTATAAAATAACCTGTTCCTCCATCTGGACCTAATTTTGATAAAATATATAAGATTATATCTTTTGCAGTAACTCCTAAATTTAATTTACCTTCTAATTTGAGACGCATTTGTTTAGGTTTTGTTTGTAGTAAACATTGAGTTGCCATTACCATAGCGACCTGACTAGTTCCTATACCAAATGCTATACATCCAAAGGCACCATGAGTAGAAGTATGACTATCTCCACAAACTATTGTCATTCCAGGAAGTGTAATTCCAAGTTCAGGACCAATAACGTGTACTATTCCTTGAAAATCATGTTTTAATCCAAAAAATAATATTCCATTATCATAACAATTTTTTTCTAATGTTTCTATTTGAAATTTAGAAAGTACATCTTTTATTGGTAAATGTTGATTTTTTGTAGGAACATTATGATCTGTAGTAGCTATAATTTTATTATTTCTTAATATTGAAATTTTTCTTTTTTTTAGTTCTTCAAATGCTTGTGAACTAGTTACTTCATGTATATAATGTCTATCAATATATAAAACATCTATTTTTTTATTTAAACTAAAAACTACATGTGATTCCCAAACTTTCTCAAAAAGAGTTTTCTTCATATTTTCTTTAATATTTTTTTTAAATCTTCATCATCAATTTCTTTTTTTTTATCTGCATACTTTAAAAAAAGACTATATATTACATTTAATTTTGATTTATTAAATGAATAACCTAATTTTTTATAACGATAAGCTAAAGCTGAACGTCCACTTCTAGCTGTTAATATAATAGATGATTTATTAACTCCTACATCTTTTGGATCAATTATTTCATAAGTTTCTCTTTTTTTTATTAATCCATCTTGATGTATTCCTGAAGAATGTGAAAAAGCATTAGCTCCTACTATTGCTTTATTAGACTGTACAAACATACTTGTACATTCAGATACCAATTTACTTGTTTTATACAATAGTTTTGTATTTATTTTTGTATAAAAATTTAAATCTTTATGTTGTTTAATTATCATTACTACTTCTTCTAAAGAAGTATTACCTGCTCGTTCTCCAATTCCATTAATAGTACATTCTATTTGTTGAGCTCCATTAATTATTCCAGCTATTGAGTTTGCAGTAGATAATCCCATATCATTATGACAATGAGTTGATATTGTTACTTTATCTATTGAATAAACATTTTCTTTTAAAAATTTTATTTTTTCAGCATACTCTTCAGGTAAACAATAACCTGTAGTATCTGGAATATTAATTACTGTTGCCCCTGCTTTTATGACAGCTTCACAAATTTGTGCTAAAAATATATTTTCTGTACGTCCAGCATCTTCTGCATAAAATTCTACATCTTCTACAAATTTTTTTGCATACTTTACAGCTTCTATTGCTATGTCTATTATTTTTTTAGGATTACTATTAAATTTATATTTAATATGATATGGAGATGTTCCTATTCCTGTATGAATTCTAGGATTTTTAGCATATTTTAATGCTAATGCTGCAATTTCTATATCTTTTTTTACAGCTCTTGAAAGACTACATATTATTGGTTCATATATAGATTTGCATATTTCTTCTACTGAATGAAAATCTCCTGGACTAGAAATAGGAAAACCTGCTTCTATGATATCTACTCCCATTATTTCTAATTGACGAGCTATTTTTATTTTTTCTGATGTGTTTAATTTACAGCCTGGAACTTGTTCTCCATCACGTAATGTAGTATCAAAGATTTGAATCCTTTTTTTTTTCATGTTGCTTTTTATTATATTTTAACTATAGTATACGAATAATAAATTAATAAAATTGATCAGATAATTTGTTTTATAAAAAATGAATAATTTAATACAAGAATTATTGTGGAGAGGATTAATACATGATACTACTTATAGTGAAAGTGAACAAATAAAAAATGAAATAATTACTTTATATACAGGATTTGATCCTACTTATAAATCTTTACATATAGGCAATTTAGTAGCTATAATTATGTTAATACATTTTAAAAAATCAGGTGATAATATCATATCAGTTATTGGAGGTGGAACAGGAATGATCGGAGATCCATCTGGAAAAGATGGTGAAAGAATTTTGAAAAAAAACGAATTATTATATATATTTTGTTTAAAAAAACAATTATCTTTATATCTAGATTTTAAAAATCATGAAATATTCAATAATTATGAATGGTTAAAAAACAAATTATTTATTGAATTTACTAGAGATATCGGAAAATATTTTACAATTAATTATCTTTTAACAAAAGATTCAATCAAAAGAAGGATATCGAATAATAATAGTATATCATTTACAGAATTTACATATCAATTATTACAAGCATATGATTTTCTTTATTTATATAAAGAAAAAAATTGTTCATTACAAATAGGAGGTTCTGATCAGTGGGGAAATATTACAAGTGGAATAGAACTTATAAGAAAAAAAAGAGGTGTTAAAGTAAATGGATTAACATTTCCATTAATTACTAAACTTGATGGATCAAAATTTGGAAAGTCTGAAAATGGAGAAAATATATGGATAGATAAAAATTTAACTTCTCCATATAAATTTTATCAATTTTGGATAAATATTGCCGATGAACAAGCAAAAAAATATATTAAAATCTATACTTTTCTTAAAAAAGAAGAAATAAAGGAAATTATTTTTTATCATGAAAATGATCCAAAATTAAAATTAATTCAAAAAAAATTAGCTGATGCAGTTACTATTTTTATACATGGAAAAAAAACTTTTGAAAAAATAAAATTTATATCAAATATTATTTTTAATAAAAAAAAAAGAATAAACGAAATAAATAAAAATGATATTATTTTTATTTATAAAAATATTCCCCATAAAAAGATATATATTTCTAAGAAGATTCCAATAATAGATTTATTAGTAAATAAAAGTGAATTTTTCAAATCTAAAAAAGAAGCTATTAAACAATTAAAATTAAATTCAATTTCTATAAATAAAAAAAAGATAGATGAAAAATTTATTTTAAAAAAAAAGAATTTTATATCATATATTCTTTTGCAAAGAGGAAAAAAACAATTTTTTATGATAAAAATTGTATAATTTTTAAATGAATATGGATTATAATTTTAAAAAATTAGAAAACAAATGGCAAAAATATTGGAAAGATAAAAATATTTTAAATAAAAAATTTGGTTATAAAAACAAAAAATATTATATATTAAATATGTTTCCTTATCCATCTGGAGATGGATTACATGTTGGCCATTCTATCGGATATATTGCATCTGATATATATGCACGTTATAAAAAATCTAAAGGATATAATGTAATTAATCCTATAGGATTTGACTCATTTGGATTACCCACAGAACAATATTCAATACAAACAGGAATTTCTCCTAACATTACTACAAGAATTAATCTTAAAAGATATAAATTACAATTATTAAAATTAGGTATATTTTTTAATTGGGAAAGAAAACTAACTACTAGTGATAGTTCATATTTTAAATGGACTCAATGGATGTTTATTAAAATGTTTAATTCTTGGTATGATAATACATTAAAAAAAGCTAGATCTATTAAGATCTTAATTTCTGAATTTAATAGAAATGGAAATTTTAATATTAATGCTTGTTCTACAAGTAAAATAAATTTCAATGCATATACATGGAAAAAATTTAATTCTTTTGAAAAAGAAAATATATTACAAAACTATCGTTTAGCTTTTTTATCAAAAAGATCAGTAAATTGGTGTCCTGAATTAGGGACAGTATTAGCAAATGATGAGATCAAAAATAATTTAAGTAAAAGAGGAGGATATCCTGTTTATAAAATACAAATGCTACAATGGAGTCTTAGAATTAGTGCATATTCTGAAAGACTTTTAAATGGTTTAAAAAAAGTTAATTTTACTGAAAAGCTAAAAAAATCTCAAATCTATTGGATAGGTAAAAAATATGGGATAAACATTCTTTTTACATTAAAAAATAATAACAATATAAAAGTTAAAATATTTACGAATAAACCTTATAGTCTTTTTGGGGTAACATTTATTCTAATTCCATTAGAAAGTTATTTTTTAAAAAAAAAAAATATAAAAAATTTTGTTGATAAACAATATATTAATAAAGTTAAAAAATATCTCTTAGATTTTACTTTGAAAAAAAAATCTGTTAGGATATCTGGAATTTTTACAGGAAACTACGTGATACATCCATTCACTAAAAATGAAATTCCACTTTATATAAGTTCTTTTATAAAAGATGATTATAATTTAAATTCTATTATGTGTATTCCAGCTCATGAGATAAATAGTTATAAATTTGCTAAAAAATTTGGAATAAAAATATTTGAAGTTTTTTATAAAAATCAAATATGTATCAATTCTTCAATTTTAAATGGATTAAATAGAAAAAATGCTTTTAATTATATTAATAAAATTATACTAAATAATAATTTAGGAAAAATTAGTTTTAATTTTAAATTAAAAGATGCTATCTTTGCAAGACAAAGATATTGGGGTGAACCTATTCCAATTTTTTTTAAAAAGAAAATTCCGAAAACAATAAAGAAGTTACCTTTATTATTACCAAATATTGAGACATATTTACCTAATGGTAATTCTCCATTAACTAGAGCTAAATTTTGGGCTTGGGATAAAAATCTCAATAAGATTGTATATACAGATTTAATAAATAATAAAACTCTTTTTTCTTTAGAAACTAATACTATGCCTAGTTGGGCAGGTTCTAGTTGGTATTATATCCGATATATGGATCCTAAGAATCCAGATTTTTTTGTAAAAAAAAAAAAAGAAAAATATTGGAAAAATGTTGATCTTTATGTAGGAGGTATAGAACATGCAACAGGTCATTTAATTTATGCAAGATTTTGGCATAAATTCCTAAAAGATTATGGATTTGTAAGTTCAGAAGAACCTTTTCAAAAAATTATGAATCAAGGAATGATTTTAGGAAACTCTGCTATTATTTATTGTAATAAAAAAGAATATATTTCATCTAGTCTTTTAGACTTAAAAGAAAAAAAAAGGCTACAAGAAATTAATATAGATATTAAATTTCTTAAAAAGAATAATGAGGTAGATCTAAAAAAAATAAATAATTTGTGTTATGAATTTAATAATTCTAAATTTAGATTAGACAATGGAAGATTTATATGTGATCGTAAAACTGAAAAAATGTCTAAATCTAAGTATAATGTAGTTAATCCAGATTTGATTTATGATCAATATGGTGCTGATGCATTACGCCTGTATGAAATGTCTTTAGGACCATTAGAAAAATATAAAATTTGGGATATAAAAATGATTAATGGAATTTTGAATTTCTTAAAAAGATTTTGGCATTTTTTTCATTTAAAAGGTACATTTTCTGTAGATGAAAATTCTCCTTCTATAGCAGAATTAAAACTTTTAGATAAAACTATAAAAAAAATAAGATCTAATATAAAAGATTTTTCTTTTAATACACCTATAAGTGAATTTATGATAATTTTAAATAAATTAATAAAAATTAAATGTTATAAAAGACTGATATTAGAACCAATAACTATTTTACTTAGTTTTTATGCCCCCCATCTTTCTGAAGAGATTTGGTATAAATTAGGAAAAACAAAATCTATATTTTTTGCTAAATTTCCATTTTTTTCTATAAATTCTCTTTTAGAAGATGAATTTAATTATCCTGTTACAGTTAATGGTAAATTACGTTTTAAAATAAAATTTAAAAAATGTGAAAATTTAAAGAATCTTGAAAAGATTTTATTAAATAATAAAAAGATTATTTATTATTTAAATAATAATAAACCTAAAAAAATATTTATATTACGTAATAAAATTATAAATATTGTTATTTAACTGGTATCTTAGCTCAGTTGGTAGAGCAACGGACTGAAAATTCGTGTGCCCCGGTTCAATTCCGGGAGATACCACATTAATCAGATATAAAATGAATAAAGTCAACTGGTGTCCAGGATGTGGAAATTTTTCTATTTTAAAACAAATCCAATCGATTTTACCAGAAATAGGTGTTAATAAACAGAAAATAGTTTTTGTATCAGGGATTGGATGTTCTTCTAGATTACCATATTATTTAGATACATATGGTATACATGGAATACATGGAAGAGCTACTTCTATTGCTACAGGAATAAAATTATCAAAACAAAATTTTAGTGTATGGATTATTACAGGAGATGGAGATGGGTTATCTATCGGAGTGAATCATCTTATTCATTTATTTAGAAGAAATATAAATGTTAATATATTACTATTTAATAATAAAATTTATGGATTAACAAAAGGACAATATTCTCCAACATCTTCTTTGGGAGTAAAAACAAAATCTTCTCCTTTAGGAACTATTGAAAGACCTTTTAATACTTTGTCATTAGCGTTAGGAGCTGGAGCTACTTTTATAGCACGTAGTATAGATATAAATATAAAACATTTAAAAAAAATGCTTCTAGCAAGTAATAATCATATAGGTACTTCATTTTTAGAAATATATCAAAATTGTACCATTTTTAATAATGGTGTCTTTGACTCTTTCGTAAAAAAAAAAGAGTCATTATATCTTGAGCAAAGAAAACCATTATTTTTTGGAAAAAAATGTATATCATTATATAATAATAAGATAAAGATTATTCTTAAGAAGAATTTTTTAAAAAAAAATATATGGATACATGATATTTACGATATCAATAAAGCATTTTTTTTATCAAAATTATTTTATGAAAAAAAAAGATCTCCATGTCCTTTTGGGGTTCTTTATAAAAGAAAAATAGACACTTATGAGAAATTTTTTAATAAAAAAACTTAAATGCTAAAAGTTTCTTTTATAGAAAGGAATAAAAAAATAATTATGATTGGTTTAATAAAAAGAAACTTTTATAAAGTATATTTAATAAATTATATTCTTTTTCTTTATAAGAAGAAAAACAAAATAAAATCTAAATTAGATAATTTAATTTATTATATTAAATATTTTTCTAAAAACAGAAAACTAAATGAAGTACGTAATTACTCTTCTTTTTTAAAAGAAAAATTAAAAATTAATCTTTTTCTTATAAAGAAAATTAAAAATAAAATTTTTGAAATAATTATTAAAATTCCTAATTTGACATTTGAAGAAGTAAAAAAAAATTATAAAGAAAAAGAAATTCTTTATAAGAGAGAAATTCTTAATAATTTTAAAAAAAAAATAGATCATTGGGAATTAGGAGAAAAATTTAAACTTTTTAGTACAAAGAAAGGTGCCATTATTTCTGGAAATGGATTTAATGTTTTCATTAATAAAGGAGCCTTACTACAACGTAGTTTAATACAATTTTTTTTAGAAAAAAATATATCATCAGGATACATAGAATATGTTCTTCCATATATTGTAAATATAAATTCTGTTTATGGAACAGGTCAAATTCCAGATAAAAAATCTCAAATGTATAATATTGACAATTTATATCTTATTCCAACAGGAGAAGTTCCGTTAATAAATATTTTTAAAAATAATATTTTTAAAGAATCAGAATTACCTATAAAAGCAACAACTTATACTTCTTGTTTTAGAAGAGAATCAGGATCATATGGATCTAAAGTTCGTGGATTAAATAGACTGCATCAGTTTGATAAAGTTGAAATTGTACAAATAAGTACATGTAAAGATTCATATTTATCATTTAATGATATGGTTAATCATATTAAATCTTTATTGAGATCATTAAATTTACCATTTAGAATAATTAGGTTATGTGGAAAAGATTTAGGATTTACTTCAGCTTTAACTTATGATTTTGAAGTTTATTCTCCTGGACAAAAAAAATGGTTAGAAGTTAGTTCAGTATCAAATTGTAGAAATTTTCAATCAAATAGGCTTAAATTAAGATATCGTACATTTGATGGAAAAATTAAATTATGTCATACATTGAATGGTAGTTCTTTAGCTATTCCCAGAATGATTTCAGCTATATTAGAAAATAATCAATATAAAAATTATATAATACTTCCTAAAGTTTTGATTAAATATATGAAAATTGAAAAAATTTATTAATTTATGTCAAAATTATGTCAAATAACAGGTAAAAAGCCAATGATGGGAAATAAAGTATCACATGCAAATAATAAAACTAAACGTACTTTTAATTTAAATTTAAGTAAAAAACGATTTTTTATTAAAAAAAAATGGATACTTTTAAAAGTATCTTCAGCAGGAATAAAAACAATTAATAAATTAGGACTTGAAAAAACTTTAAAATGTCATGTCAAAAAAAGATATTAGAATTCAAGTAATAATAGAATGTACAGAGCATAAAAATAGTGGATTATCTGGTACATCTAGATATGTTACTACAAAAAATAAAAAAAATAATCCAGAAAGATTAAAATTAAAAAAATTTAATTCTATTTTAAATAGAAATACAATTCATCAAGAAATAAAATCATAATATGAAAAAAGAAAAATATAAAAGAATGACTAAAATTATATTTCTGTTTAAAAGACACAAGAATTATTCTTTTAAAGAAAAAATAGTTAATTCTAATGATGTAAATAAGTTTTTAGGGGTGGACGACCGGAATTGAACCGGCAACCCTTAGAACCACAATCTAATGCTCTAACCAATTGAGCTACGTTCACCAATATTTCGCAAATCTTTTATTAGAAATTTTATTCTCTCAGGAATAGGACATATAAAATAATTTTTTTTTCTATATATCGGATGTATATATTCTATATAATAAGCATGTAAAGCTATTTTTTTTTCAATACTTTTTATATATTTTTTTTCAATATATCCATAATCTTTATCATTAATAATTGGATGCCCTATATATTTTAAATGTACTCTAATTTGATGAGTTCGTCCAGTTTCTAAAGTACACTTTAAAAGTGTAACATATTTAAATCTTTCTATTACTTTATAATGTGTAATAGAAAATTTTCCAGAAATCCCATTAGGGAAAACATTCATATATATTCTGTTTTTTAAACTTCTACCTATATTACATATAATAGTTCCTTTCTTCTTTTTAAGATATCCCCATACTAAAGTAATATATTTTCTTTTTAGATGATTAATATAAAACTGTTTCGAAATTTTTGCTAAAATATTTTTATCTTTTGCTACTAAAATTAATCCACTTGTTCCTTTATCTATTCTATGTACTAGAATTGGAATTTGCTTATAAAAATTCTTTTTTAAGAAATAAAAATGTAAACCATTAATTAGAGTCATAGATTCATTTCCCTTACCTGGATGGACAACTAAACCAGATTGTTTATTAATAATAATAACGTATTCATCTTCATAAAAGATATTTATTTTGAAATTTTCAGGTATAATATTTTGTTTTTCAGGAAGAAAAATTTCTATCACATCATTTATTTTAACTATATAATTTTTTTTGATTAAAATATTATTTACATAAACCAATCCTTTTTCTAGAATTTTTTGTAGAAAATTTCTATTATTTTTATGTAAAATATATTTGATATATGTATCAATTCTTATTAAGTTTTCTTTTTTTTTAACTAAAATTTTTTTTTTATCATAATGAAATTTTTTTTAGAAATAACTTATCATGGTGCCTCATTTTATGGATGGCAAATCCAAAAAAACAATATTTCTGTACAAGAAACAATAGAAAACTGTTTAAGTTTTTTATTAAAAAAAAGTATAAAGATTATAGGCGCAGGAAGGACTGATACTGGTGTACATGCTATACAAATGTTTGCTCATTTTGATTTTTCTGAAAAAGAAATTCTATTATCTCGAAATTTTCTATTTAAATTAAATTCTTTTTTACCTTTAAATATTAAAATTCTAAATATTTTTCCTGTTAAAAAAACAATTCATGCTCGTTTTACGGCTATAAGTAGAGTATATGTATATAGGATATCTTTAGGGAAAAATACTTTTTATCTTGATAGAAGTTGGCAATGGTTATCAAAAAACAAAATAAAATTAAATACCTTAAATCAAGGTGCTAAAATTCTTAAAATATATAAAAACTATATTAGTTTTTGTAAAAAAAACTGTAATTATAAAACATATATATGTAATATATATAATGCTAAATGGTATATAAAAAAGAATATATTATCTTTTAATATTGAAGCCAATAGATATTTAAGAAATATGATAAGATCTATAGTAGGTACTATAATTGAGTTAGGAGTAGGAAAAATAACAATAAAAGATTTTATTAACATTTTCTATGCTAAAGATAGAAATCTTGCAGGAATTTCTGCACCAGCAAAAGGTCTGTTTTTAACAAAAATTAATTATCCATTAAATATTAATTTATTTTAAAATTTTTTATGAATTTCATTTCTGAATCTTTTTTTTTAAGTTTTTGATTGCCATCACCAATTAGAATTTCTTCATAAGAATATTTTTTTAATCCAGTTCCTGCAGGAATTTTATTGCCTAATATAACATTTTCTTTTAATCCATTTAAATCATCTTTTTTATTACTTATAGCTGCCTCGTATAAAACTTTTGTAGTTTCTTGAAAGGATGCAGCAGAAAGAAAAGATTTAGTTTGTAAGGCAGCTTTAGTTATACCTTGAATTATGGGTTTAGATATAGCGGTGATTACATCTCTAAATAATATTTTATTTTTTAATAAACAATTTTCTTTTTTTAATTCATTAAAATTAACTAACTGACCTTTAAAAACTTTTTTAGAATCACCTGATTCTTCAATAAATTTCATGTTCAAAATTCTTTGATTTTCTTCTAAAAAGACATCTGTAAATTCAATATTACCTTCTAAAAAAGAAGTATCTCCTGATTTTATAATTTCTACTTTTTGTGTCATTTGTCTTACAATAACTTCAAAATGTTTATCATTAATTTTTACACCTTGTAAACGATATACTTCCTGGATTTCATTAATCAATTTTTTTTGAGCAGCTCTTAATCCTTTTCTGTCTAAAATATCATTTAGAACATTATAAGGATTATTAGGATTATCATTATCATTATCATTATCATGATCATTATCATTATCATTATCATGATCATTATCATGATCATTATCATTATCATTATCATTATCATTATCATGATCATTATCATTATCATTATCATTATCATGATCATTATCATTATCATTATCATTATCATTATCATGATCATTATCATTATCATTATCATTATCATTATCATCATCATCATTTCTTGCTTCAAATAATTCTGATAAACGGGGTAATCCTCCTGTTATATCTCCTGATTTGAAATCCTTTATAGGGATTTTACTTAAAATACTTCCTTCATTTATAATGTCTCCATTATTTACTACTAAATGTGCACCAACAGGTAGATTGTAACTTTTTAAGATTTCATTTTTTTGATTTACTATTTTTAAAGTAGGTGTTTTAGTTTTACCTTTCAATATTACTTTTTCTTTCTGTTCGGATTTTTCAATATTTGAATATAATATTTTTCCTGGAAATTCTGCAATAATAACAGCATTATATGGATCCCAACTACAGATAGTATCATTTTTTTTAACTAATTGTTTATTAGAAACATACAATTTAGCACCATATGGAATTTTTTTTTTCATGAAAATAACTTGATCTTTATTTAATAATAATATTTCAGATGACCTAGAAATAACTATGTTTTTAACTACTTTAATATTTTCATATTCTATGATTCCATCATATTTAGCTTTTAATTTTGAATATTCATATATATTACCAGCTGTACCTCCAACATGAAAAGTACGAAGTGTAAGTTGTGTACCTGGTTCACCAATTGATTGTGCAGCTATTACTCCTATTGCTTCTCCTTTTTGAATCATTAAACCTGTTGCAAGATTTCTTCCATAACATTTTATACAAATACCTGTTTTAGATTTACATGTAAGAGGAGATCTTACTTCAATAGATACTATTGAAGCCTTTTCTATAAGATTAATATTTTTTTCATCTATCATTTGAGATGATTTTATTAAAATCTTATTATTAGTAGGATCATAAATATTATTTATAGCAATACGACCTAAAACCCTGGATGATAATGTTTCTATTATTTTTTCTTTTTTTTTTATTGCTGAGATTTTAATTCCTACTAAAGTTTTACAATCATCTTCTTGTATAATGACATCTTGTGCTGAATCTACTAAACGTCTTGTTAAATATCCAGCATCTGCTGTTTTTAAAGCAGTATCAGCTAATCCTTTTCTTGCCCCATGAGTAGATATAAAATATTCCAATATAGATAATCCTTCTAAAAAATTAGATAAAATTGGATTTTCTATAATTTCTGAACCTAATGAACTAGTTTTTTGAGGTTTAGCCATAAGTCCTCTCATTCCAGATAATTGACGGATTTGCTCTTTTGAACTTCTAGCACCAGAATCAAGCATCATATATACTGAATTAAATCCTTGTTTACTTTTTCGCATATAATTAATCACTTTTTCTGTTAAACTAACATTAGTATTAGTCCATATATCTATAATTTTATTATAACGTTCATTATTAGTAATTAATCCCAAATTATAATCGTCTTTTACCAAAGAAACTTTTTCAATAGCTCTTTTGACAAGAGATTTTTTTTCTTTTGGAATACTTATATCATTTAAATTAAATGATAAACCGCCTTTAAAGGCATGATAATATCCTAAATCTTTTATTTTATCTAAAAATCTTGCGGTAGTAGGGATATTAGTTTGATATAAAATAGAAGAGATTATTTCTCTTAAAGATTGATTTGTTAATAATTTATTTATATAACCCACTTTTGGTGGAACCACTCTATTAAATAATACTCTACCGACTGTTGTTTTAATAATTTTTGATATTAATCCGATATTTATTTGAACTTTTATTATTGCATGAATATCTACAACCTTATTATTATAAGCTATTTCAACTTCTTCAAGAGAAGAAAAACACATTCCTTCTCCTTGAATTTGACTTTCAGAAGTAGATTTTAATTCTTTAGTCATATAATATAAACCTAATACCATATCTTGTGATGGAACTGTAATAGGATATCCATTGGCAGGATTTAAAATATTTTGTGATGCTAACATTAATAATTTAGCTTCTAAAATGGCTTCATTTGATAATGGTAAATGTACTGCCATCTGATCTCCATCAAAATCAGCATTAAATGCCGAACAAACTAATGGATGTAATAAGATAGCCTTTCCTTCAATAAGTTTAGGTTGAAATGATTGAATTCCTAATCTATGAAGTGTGGGAGCTCTATTTAATAATACAGGATGACCTTTTAAAAGATATTTTAAGATATTCCATATCATGGGATCTTTTTTAGAGATAAGTTTTTTAGCTGATTTAACTGTTCTTACAATCTTTCTTTCAAGAAGTTTTCTAATAAGAAAAGGTTTATAAATTTCAGCCGCTATTTCTTTAGGTAATCCACATTCATGTAATTTTAATTTTGGACCTACGACTATTACCGATCTTGCTGAATAATCTACTCTTTTCCCTAAAAGGTTTTGTCTAAAACGACCTTGTTTTCCTTTTAAAGAATCAGATAAAGATTTTAATGGTCTATTAGATTCTGATCTAACTACTAAAGTTTTTTTAGAATTATCTAAAAGGGAATCGACCGCTTCTTGTAGCATTCTTTTTTCATTACGTAATATTATTTCAGGAGCTGAAATATGTATTAATCTTTTTAATCTATTATTACGAATTAATATTCTTCTATAAAAATCATTTAAATCAGAACTAGCATACCCACCTCCATCTAAAGCAACTAAAGGACGTAATTCTGGAGGAATAACAGGAAGAACTTTTAAAATAATAGATTCAATTTTGTTTCCTTTTTTTTTACCTTCTAGAAAACATTCTACTACATTTAATCTTTTAAATAATTCAATCTTTCTTTGTTTTGATTCTTCATTTTTAATTTCTTTTTTTAAATCAGATAATAAAACTTCTAAATCAACACGTATTAATAATTCTTCTAAACATTCAGCCCCCATTTTAGCAATAAATTTGTTGGGGTCATTATCATTTAAATATTTATTCCCTATTGGAATCTTATTTAAGATATATGTATACTCTTCTTCAGTTAAGAAATCTAATTTTTGAAAATTATTAGCAATTCCTGGTTGAATTACTACATAACGTTCATAATAAATTATCATATCAAGTTGTTGAGATGATAATCCTAAAATCGAACCTATTTTATTTGGAGTAGAAGTAGATCTAAATCCCCATATATGAACTATAGGTACTACTAAATTGATATGCCCCATTCTGGTTCTACGAACTGTGTTTTTTGTTATTTCTACGCCACATCTATTGCATAATAATCCTTCTTTAAATTTTTGGTTTAATTGTCTTAAACGGATTAATTCTTTATAAATTGTTTTTTTATATTTGCCACAAGAACATTCATAATCTCTTATAGGTCCAAAAATTTTTTCACAAAACAAACCATTTTTTTCCGGTTTCTTAGTACGATAATTGATTGTATCAGGTTTCCTTATTTCGCCATATGAATCTTTTAAAATATCTTCAGGTGAAGAAATCCTAAGACTAATTTTAGTAGTCATAAAATGACTAATTTTAGATTTTTTTTTATTCATTTTATGAAGAAAATGAATAACTTTCAAGATTTGAATTTGATTCCTCAGCTTAATTGGGTTTTTTATTTTAATTTGTTTAGTTTTCATTTCTTTAGCAGTTCTTTAAGTTTTTTTAGTTTTATTTCTTTAACTTTGTTTTTATATTTTATTATATCTTTATCCTTAATCTCTATTCTTACTTTTATTTTTTGATTTATTTTTTCTTTTTTTTTTATTACTTCTAAATTAAGACTTAAACCTAATCCTTTTAATTCCTTCAACAATACATGAAATGATTCTGGTATCCCTGGATTGGGCATTGTTTCCCTTTTAACAATAGCTTCATAAGTTTTTGTACGGCCTTTTACATCATCAGATTTTACAGTAAGTATTTCACGTAAAATATTTGCTGCTCCAAAGGCTTCTAAAGCCCAAACTTCCATTTCACCCAATCTTTGTCCTCCAAATTTAGATTTTCCTCCTAATGGTTGTTGAGTAATTAATGAATATGGACCAATTGATCTAGCATGCATTTTATCATCAACCATATGATTTAATTTTAACATATAAATTACCCCTACTGTAACAGGTTGATCAAATTTTTCTCCTGTTTCTCCATCAAATAAATAAGTATTTCCAAAAAGAGGGATATTAGCTATATCAGTATATTTTGATATTTCTTCTATAGAAGCTCCATCAAATATTGGAGTTATAAAATTTATTCCCAGTTTTTCACCTGCCCAACCTAAAATTGTTTCATAGATTTGACCTAGATTCATACGTGAAGGTACACCTAATGGATTTAAAACTAAATCTACCGAAGTCCCATCTTCTAAATATGGCATATCCTCTTCTTTAACAATACGTGCCACAATTCCTTTATTTCCATGTCTTCCAGACATTTTATCACCTACTTTTAAGTTCCTTTTTTTAGCAATCAAAACTTTAGCGATTTTAATAATACCTGATGTTGATGTAATTTCATCTCCAATTAATAATCTATTTTTTTGACGTTGAAACTTCATTTTTAATTCATTTTTTTTAAAAAAATAAAGTTTTATAATTTTAAAAAATTTATTATTTAAATATTTATTATTTAAATATTTATGATTTTCCCAAATTTTAGAGATTCTATCTCTCTCTTTAGAAGAGAATATTTTATTTAAAAAATTCAAAATTTTCACTTTTGGGATTCTAAAAGAAGAACTATATCCTGAGCATTCTAATACAAGAATTAGTTTATTAAATAATAATTTTTTTAAAAGAATTAAATTCTTAATATATTTATAATATAAATTTCTTATCATCAATTTTTGAATTTCTTCATATTCTTTTGAATAAATTTTTGTATCAATTACTACTCCAAATAAAGAGGAATCAGCTTTTAAAGATGTATTTTTTATAGTTCCTACTTTCTTTCCAAAAATTGCTTTTAAAAAGTTTTCTTCTGAAGTTGGATATCCTTCTTTTTTAGGAGTTATTCTTCCTATAAGGACATCGCCAGGTTTAACTTCAGACCCGATCTTTATAATTCCATCTTTATCTAATTTTTTTTTTTTTTCCTCATTAATATTTGGTAGATCAAATGTGAATTCTTCCATTCCTAACTTAGTTTCACGTACTTCTAATGAATATTCATCTAGATGAATTGATGTAAACCAATCCTCACGGACTACTTTTTCAGAAATTGCTATAGCATCTTCAAAATTATATCCTTTGAAAGGCATAAAAGCAACTTTTATATTTCTACCTAATGCTAATTTTCCATTTTTAGTTGCAAATCCTTCACATAAAACTTGACCTTTAGTAACATACATTCCTTGTTTTACAATTGGGATTATATTAATACAAGTATTTTGATTAGTTTTTCTAAATTTAATAAAATTATAATTTTGAATTCTCTTTTCAAAAGAAAGTAATTTTTCTTTTTCAGAAATAAAATATTTCACCTTAATATGATTAGCATCTACTGATTCAACTACACCATATCCTTCTGCATATATTAATGCATTGACATATGGTGCTAAATGTTTTTCTAATCCAGTTCCTACTATCGGTGCTTTAGGATTTAATAAAGGTACAGCTTGCCGCATCATGTTTGATCCCATTAAAGCCCTATTAGCATCATCATGTTCAAGAAATGGAATTAAAGATGCTGAAATAGATGCTATTTGATTAGTAGAAACATCTATATAATTAATTTTTTTATAATTAACCATAGGAAAATCAGCATTTACACGAACTATAATGTTATGTTTTAATAAACCGGTTTTATAATTTAAAATAGCATTAGCTTGTGTTATTAATTTGTCAGATTCTTGATCACTACTAAGATAGATTGGTAGCTCATTTAGAACTACCTTTCCTTTTTGAACTTTGAAATAAGGAGTCTCTATAAACCCCATAGGATTAATTCTTGCAAAAACACATAAAGAAGATATTAATCCAATATTCGGACCTTCTGGTGTTTCTATAGGGCATAATCTTCCATAATGAGAATAATTAACATCGCGGATTTCAAATCCAGCTCTTTCTCTTGACAAGCCCCCAGTACCTAAAGAAGATATTCTTCTTTTATGTGTAATTTCAGCTAATGGGTTAGTTTGATCCATAAATTGAGATAATTCATCGGTACCAAAAAAAGAATTAATAACAGATGTTAAAGTTTTTGAATTTATTAACTCTATAGGAGTTAAAGTTTCATTATCCTTTCCATTAATTCTTTCTTTTATAATTCTTGATATTCTTGCTATTCCTATTGAATATTGTGTATATAATTGTTCTCCTACTGTTTTAACCCTACGATTAGCTAAATGATCTATATCATCTACTTCTTTTTTATTATTACATAATGCCATTAAATTTTCTATAATAGAAATTATGTCTTCTATATTAAGAATATTATTCTGTAATGGAAAATCTAATTTAAGAGTTTGATTTAATCTATATCTTCCAACTTCACCTAAGTAAGTTTCATCAAAAAAAAACTTATTTATAAACAATTTTGCTTTTTTAACATTAACATTTTTAGGAAATGAATCCTTTAATTCTTTATAGATATATATAATAGCTTCTTTTTGAGAATCTGTAGGATCATTTTTTAAGGTTTTATGGATTATTGAATAATACTTTTTTTTTTTTTTATATAAACTAATCACTTTGATCTTATAAGAAAGTATTAAATTTATATGATATTTTTTTAATTTTATATCTCTTTCTAAGAGAATCTCATTTTTAGACGTCAATATTCTGGCTGCAAGAGTTCTTCCTAAGAAATTTTTATAATTTATTTTATTTATCTTTACTTCTTCTGCTAAATTAAATATATTTAATATATTATAACCTAATGCTCTAAGTAAAGTAGTTATCGGTAATCTTTTTTTTAGATCTAAATAAATGTACATAACATTATTAATGTCTGTTGAAAATTCTATCCAAGATCCCTTGAGAGGGATAATCCTTGCATAAGATATTTTTTTTAGATTTGGTAGATCATATTGTCCAAAAAACACACCAGGAGATCTATGTAATTGAGAAACAATTACTCTTTCCGATCCATTAAAAATAAAAGAACCCGATGGAGTCATATATGGGCAAGTACCGAAATACACATCTTGATATATTGTTTCAAAATATTTGGTTTTTTTACGATAGATTTTGAATCTGGTATTTATATAGACATTATATGTTAATCCTCTTTTTAAACATTCTTCTATTGAATAAATAGGATCATATATTTTATATGAAATAAAATCTAGAAACAACTTATTTTTGGCATCTGAAATAGGAAAATATTCTATAAAAACTTTATAAAAACCTTTACCTTTCTTGCTGAGATTTTTAGAATTTATACAAAAAAAATTAGTAAAAGATTTTATTTGAAGATCTAAAAAATCAGGATATGAAATTTTATTTCTTACTGAAGCAAAATTTATAGTTTTAGGGAATTTAAAAATTTTAATTTTTTTCACAATCATTCAATTAATTAATTCAATTTCAGCACCTATCTCTTCAAATTTTTTCTTGAATAATTCGGCTTCTTCTTTATTAAGAGATTCTTTTATAGTTGTTGGAACAGAATCTACTAATTCTTTAGAATCTTTAAGTCCTCTTCCAGTGATTTCTTTTATTAATTTAACTACTGCTAGTTTGGATGTGCCTGATGATTTAAGAATAATATTATATCTTAGATTTTCTTTTTTTTGTTCTTGATTTATAGGAACTGTTTCTGTTTGATGATCATGATTAGATTCTAATCCATAATCTTTTTTCAAAATAATTGTTAATTCATTAACTTCTGTCACCGTTAAATTTACTAATTCTTTCGCTAAGTTTGCTATTTTAGCTGTATTTGTAGGATTTTTGTTTTCTTTTATCATGGTATTTAATAATTTTATAATAATGATTATATTTTTTTTTATTAAAAATAATAATTCTATTAATAGATCATTCTTTGATTTAAGATTTATCAAATAATTTAATGATTTATCTCCTAAATATAAATTATTTTCTAGATAAGCAGCTTTTAAAGATTCTTTATCTAAAGAATAAAATTTTTTCAAATTATTTATAATAATTGCTGGATTGGCTAGATCAGTATTAGATGCCATTAAAGCAGTTTGGCCTTTTATAACTGGAGTAAATTCTTTATAATTTGAATTCTGTATTGCTTTTTTAAATAAGGTATTTTTTATAAATTTTAATTTTATATCTTTTTCATAACATTTTTTTCTAAAATAAGAAACTTTATCATTAGTTAACTCTGATAAATCAACTAAATAAATACAATTGTTATTCTTAATTAGATTAAGATAACTTAATATTAAGATATTTTTTTTCATAAATCTTGTGTATTTACTGATAGACTAGGTCCCATGGTACTAGAAATATATATTTTTTTTATGAAGACCTGCAATTTGTTTAAAACATCAATTAATGCTAAAATATTGTTTTTAATTTTTTCAAAACCAAATGACACTTTACCAATAGCAGTATGTATTATTCCATATTTCTCCATTTTAAATTCTATTTTTCCAGACTTTATTTCTCTTATAGATCTATTTGGATTTTGAGTTACTGTTCCAGTTTTTGGATTAGGCATTAAACCTCTAGGACCTAATATTTTCCCTAATGACCCTAATTGGATCATTACTGATGGTATTGTAACTATAACATCAAATTTTACCCAACCATTTTTTATTTTATTTATATATT
The DNA here is from genome assembly GCF_024818015.1 of Candidatus Karelsulcia muelleri. Taxonomy (GTDB): domain Bacteria; phylum Bacteroidota; class Bacteroidia; order Flavobacteriales; family Blattabacteriaceae; genus Karelsulcia; species Karelsulcia muelleri_C. Next base: position 64,642 of record NZ_CP093908.1, read on the forward strand.
TATTTAATCCTATAAAATCTGCTCCAGAATTTTTTATTTCTTTTTCTCTTTCTTTAGGAAGTAAAGCTAAAACACGAATATTCTTTCCAGTACCATATGGTAAATTTACGGTTCCACGTATAAATTTATTAGGAATTTTGGGATCAATACCTAGACAGATTGCAATCTCAACAGTAGAATCAAATTTTGTAATTATTTGTTGTGTTACAATTTTTGATGCTTCATTTAAGCTGTATCCTTTTTTCATATTTATAAAATTTCAATACCCATTGATCTAGCTGTACCAGCTACCATAGAAATAGCAGATTTTAGATTAAAACAATTCATATCTATCATTTTATTTTTGGCAATATTCTCTATTTGAGCCAAAGTAATTTTTCCTACTTTATTTTTATTTGATTCTTTTGAACCTTTATCAAGGTTACATAATTCTAATAATTGTTTAGATACTGGAGGTTCTTTTATAAGAAAAGAAAAACTTTTATCATTATAGATAGTTATAATAACTGGTAAAAGTTTTCCTTTACTTTTTTGTGTACTCAAATTATATTGTTTACAAAAATCCATTATATTTACACCAGCTGCTCCTAACGCTGGGCCTATAGGAGGAGCTGGATTAGCTAGTCCACCTTTGATTTGTAATTTAAGTTTTTTTAGAGTTTTTAACATTTTAACTTAAAAATTTTGTTCATTATAAAAAATGATATCTTATCTAAAGAAAAGATAATTAATGATAGTATGATAGTAATCAGTATTATATATATAATATCATATTTAATCTTATACAATTTCATTATTATTATTAGATTAGCACGGGTGGTAAGAATCGAACTCACGACCTTTGGTTTTGGAGACCAATGCTCTAACCTTACTGAGCTACACCCGTATAATTTATTCAATTATTTTAATTACTTGTCCTGCTCCAACAGTACGTCCACCTTCACGGATTGCAAAACGTAATCCCTCGCTTATTGCCACTGGTTGTAAAAGTTCTACGTCTACAGAAATATTATCTCCTGGCATTACCATTTCTAGGTTATTTAATAAATAAATAGTGCCTGTAACATCTGTAGTTCTTAAATAAAATTGAGGTTTATATTTATTATGAAATGGAGTATGACGTCCCCCTTCTTCTTTATTAAGAATATATATTTGAGCCTTAAATTTCTTATGAGGAGTTATATATCCAGGTTTTGAGATTACCATTCCACGACGTATATCTTTTTTTTCTATCCCTCTTAATAATAAGCCGACATTATCTCCAGCTTGTCCTTTATCTAGAATTTTTCTAAACATTTCTACTCCTGTAACTATAGAATTAAGTTTCTCAATTCCCATTCCGATTATATCGATAGAATCACCAGTATTAATAGTACCTGTTTCAATACGGCCTGTGGCTACAGTTCCACGTCCTGTAATAGTAAACACATCTTCAATAGGCATTAAAAATGGTTTATCTATATCTCTTATAGGCTCTTTAATATACTTATCTACAGTTTCCATAAGTGTTTCAATTTGTTGTTCCCATTTTTTTTCTCCATTTAACGCTCCTAAAGCAGAACCTTGTATTATTGGTATATTTTCTCCATCATATTCATATTTCGATAATAATTCTCTTATTTCAATTTCTACTAATTCTAGGATTTCCTTATCATCCACTTGATCAACTTTATTCATAAAAACCACTAAATTAGGTACTCCAACTTGACGAGCTAATAAAATATGTTCCCTTGTTTGAGGCATTGGTCCATCTGTTGCCGCAACTACTAAAATTGCTCCATCCATTTGAGCTGCACCTGTAACCATATTTTTCACATAATCAGCATGTCCAGGACAATCAACATGAGCGTAATGGCGAATTTCCGTTTTATATTCAACATGTGAAGTATTTATTGTAATCCCTCTTTCCTTTTCTTCAGGAGCATTATCAATTGAACTAAATTCTTTTGCTACTGCTAGTCCTTTTTTAGCTAAAACTTTTGTTATTGAAGCAGTTAAAGTTGTTTTTCCGTGATCTACATGACCTATTGTACCTATATTTAAATGAGGTTTATCACGTCTAAATATCTCTTTTGCCATATTGTTTTTAAAAATTATATTTAATAATTTATAGAGCCAATGACGGGATTTGAACCCGTGACCTCTTTCTTACCAAGAAAGAACTCTACCAACTGAGCTACATCGGCTTACTGAGCGGAAAACGGGATTTGAACCCGTGACAATCAACTTGGAAGGCTGATACTCTACCTACTGAGCTATTTCCGCTTTGTGGGAAGAGTAGGATTCGAACCTACGAAGGTATAAACCAACAGATTTACAGTCTGTCCTCGTTAACCACTTGAGTATCTTCCCTTGCCGATGGAGGGATTCGAACCCACGGTCCCGAGATTACAAATCACGTGCTATAACCTACTAAGCTACATCGGCTACAAGATACACAATAAATATACAAAAAATATTTTAATTTAAAAAAAAATACGATTATCTATTTAATACAGAAAATTTAATTTTCTGAAGAATGATAAATAATCCGTTAGATCTTAATGGTGATAAAAAAAAAATTAAGCCCATTTTTTTTATAAAAGGATAATAATTATAATTTAAGACATCTTTAGTCTGTGAATTAGAGAATAAACGTGTTATTAAAAATAATAAACCTCTTGGAATTAAAGCTTCAGTATAAGCTTTAATAATTAATTTATTATTTTTCTGATTTAATTTTAACCAAATTTTAGATTGACAATTATTGATTAAATATTGATCGACAAGAGATTTTTTACTTAATAAAGGTAGAAGTTTTCCAATTTTTATTAAAAATAAATATTTATCTTCTAAAGATTCTATAACCAAAAATTGGTTAATTAATTTTTTTTCTTTTTTTAATAAAAAATTCATATTAATTATACGTGTATTGCAGAAAAGGAAAATTATTTTTATTAAAAAAACAATTATATTATTATATAAATAATATGTTTTTGAAAGTGAAAAAAAGAGAAAGATATAATCAAAAAATTCAATTAAAATTATAATGAATATGAAATATAAATAATTCTTTTTAGAAAGGGGATTACTTTTTGAAGTTTAAATGTGAACAATTAAGAGTTTGATCCTTGCTCAGGATAAACGCTAGCGGAGGGCTTAACACATGCAAGTCGAGGGGCAGCAAAAAGAAGATAGGTTTAACTTATGGATTTTTGGCGACCGGCAAACGGGTGAGTAATACATACGTAACTTTCCTTATGCTGAGGAATAGCCTTAGGAAACTTGGATTAATACCTCATAATACAATTTTTTATAAAGAAAAATTGTTAAAGTTTTATTATGGCATAAGAGAGGCGTATGTCCAATTAGTTAGTTGGTAAGGTAATGGCTTACCAAGACGATGATTGGTAGGGGGCCTGAGAGGGGCGTTCCCCCACATTGGGACTGAGACACGGACCAAACTTCTACGGAAGGCTGCAGTGAGGAATATTGGTCAATGGAGGAAACTCTGAACCAGCCACTCCGCGTGCAGGATGAAAGCCTTATTGGTTGTAAACTGCTTTTGTATATGAATAAAAAATTCTAATTATGGAAATAATTGAAGGTAATATACGAATAAGTATCGACTAACTCTGTGCCAGCAGTCGCGGTAATACAGGGGATACAAGCGTTATCCGGATTTATTGGGTTTAAAGGGTGCGTAGGCGGTTTTTTAAGTCAGTAGTGAAATCTTAAAGCTTAACTTTAAAAGTGCTATTGATACTGAAGAACTAGAGTAAGGTTGGAGTAACTGGAATGTGTGGTGTAGCGGTGAAATGCATAGATATCACACAGAACACCGATAGCGAAAGCAAGTTACTAACCCTATACTGACGCTGAGTCACGAAAGCATGGGGAGCAAACAGGATTAGATACCCTGGTAGTCCATGCCGTAAACGATGATCACTAACTATTGGGTTTTGTACGTTGTAATTCAGTGGTTAAGCGAAAGTGTTAAGTGATCCACCTGAGGAGTACGACCGCAAGGTTGAAACTCAAAGGAATTGACGGGGGCCCGCACAATCGGTGGAGCATGTGGTTTAATTCGATGATACACGAGGAACCTTACCAAGACTTAAATGTACTACGAATAAATTGGAAACAATTTAGTCAAGCGACGGAGTACAAGGTGCTGCATGGTTGTCGTCAGCTCGTGCCGTGAGGTGTAAGGTTAAGTCCTTTAAACGAGCGCAACCCTTATTATTAGTTGCCATCGAGTAATGTCAGGGGACTCTAATAAGACTGCCGGCGCAAGCCGAGAGGAAGGTGGGGATGACGTCAAATCATCACGGCCCTTACGTCTTGGGCTACACACGTGCTACAATGATCGGTACAAAAGGGAGCGACTGGGTGACCAGGAGCAAATCCAGAAAGCCGGTCTCAGTTCGGATTGGAGTCTGAAACTCGACTCTATGAAGCTGGAATCGCTAGTAATCGTGCATCAGCCATGGCACGGTGAATATGTTCCCGGGCCTTGTACACACCGCCCGTCAAGCCATGGAAGTTGGAAGGACCTAAAGTTGGTGTCTGTAAAAGGAGCTACCTAAGGTAAGTCTAATAACTGGGGCTAAGTCGTAACAAGGTAGCCGTACCGGAAGGTGCGGCTGGAATATTTCTGTTTTTAGATAAAACCCCTGTTTCTAAAAAGAGCTTCTAAAAAAAGATGGAGGCTTTGAAAGTCTCGTAGCTCAGTTGGTTAGAGCGCTACACTGATAATGTAGAGGTCTGCGGTTCAAATCCGCACGGGACTACTTATCTTGAGGGGGATTAGCTCAGTTGGTAAGAGTATCTGTTTTGCAATCAGAAGGTCATCGGTTCGAATCCGATATCCTCCACTTAAGCAAATAAGGGTATATGGTGGATGCCTTGGCTCTGAGAGACGATGAAGGACGTTTAAGACGATAAGTTGCGAATAAGAAATTTATTTGCGAATTTCCGAATAGGGTAACTAACTGAATAATAAGAATAATAAGAATATTCAGTTTCATAAATGGTGAAGGGAACCTGGAGAACTGAAACATCTAAGTAACCAGAGGAAAAAAAAACAAAAGTGATTCTGTGAGTAGCGGCGAGCGAAACCAGAAGAGCCTAAACTATTAGTAATATAATAGTGTTGTAGGACTAGTAAATTGATTATCTTGTAAAATAGAATATTTTGAAAAAAATAACCATAGGAGGTGATAGTCCGGTCTATTAATTAAAAAAGATAACAGATTAGTATCCTGAGTAAAACGGAACACGTGAAATTCTGTTTGAATCTGCCGGGACCATCTGGCAAGGCTAAATACTTCTCAGAGACCGATAGTGAACTAGTACCGTGAGGGAAAGGTGAAAAGAACTTCTAGTAGAAGAGTGAAATAGATCCTGAAACCATACACTTACAAGCAGTCGGAGCTTAAAAAAGTAACGACGTGCCTTTTGCATAATGAACCTACGAGTTAATTTTATTGGCAAGGTTAAATAATGAAGTTATGTAGCCGTAGCGAAAGCGAGTATTAAATATGCATGAGTCAGTAGAATTAGACGCGAATCCGGGTGATCTACCTATGGGCAGGTTGAAGTTATGGTAACACATAGTGGAGGACCGAACTGGTAAACGTTGAAAAGTTTTCGGATGACCTGTGGGTAGGAGTGAAAGGCTAATCAAACTCGGAGATAGCTCGTACTCCCCGAAATGCATTTAGGTGCAGCATTGTGTTAAAGTATTATAGAGGTAGAGCTACTGATTGGATGAGGGGACTTCATCGTCTACCAATTCTTGACAAACTCCGAATGCTATAATATGTTTCATAGTAGTGAGGGCATGGGTGCTAAGATCCATATCCGAAAGGGAAACAACCCAGACCAACAGCTAAGGCCCCAAAGTATATACTAAGTTGAAGAAACGTAGTTCATTGACGTAGATAGCTAGGATGTAAGCTTGGAAGCAGCTATTCATTTAAAGAGTGCGTAACAGCTCACTAGTTTAGTTATTGAGCATGGATAATAATCGGGCATAAGTATATAGCCGAAGCTTTGGGATCAAAGATCGGTAGGGGAGCATTGTAATAACATAGAAGTTATATTGCTAAATATAGTGGAGTTATTACAAAAGAAAATGTAGGTATAAGTAACGATAATGCAGGTGAGAAACCTGCACACCGAAAGACTAAGGGTTCCTCAGCTATGTTAATCAACTGAGGGTTATTCGGACCCTAAGGTGAAACCGAAAGGTGTAATTGATGGGTTACTATTTAATATTATAGTATATATTTAATATTTTTTGTGATGAGGTGACGAAGTAATGAAACTGTCGCGTTTTTCTGGAATAGAACGTTAAATTTGTTAGGTGGAATATTAGGAAATCTGTATTATTAAACTGAACTTAAATAGAGTACCATAACTTTAAAATAAGTAAAATGGATAGAACGACTAATAACTTCCAAGAAAAACCTCTAAACAATTAAAAAAAAGATATTAAATATTCCGTACCAAAACCGACACAGGTAGTTGGGGTGAATATCCTAAGGTGCTCGAGTGAATCACGGCTAAGGAACTAGGCAAAATAGACCTGTAACTTAGGGAAAAAGGTTGCCCTGATTTTAGGGCCGCAGTAAAAAGGTCCAGGCGACTGTTTATCAAAAACACAGGACTCTGCTAAATTGAAAAATGACGTATAGGGTCTGACACCTGCCCGGTGCTGGAAGGTTAATGAAGGAGGTTAACAGATTTGTAAAGCCTTTGACTGAAGCCCCAGTAAACGGCGGCCGTAACTATAACGGTCCTAAGGTAGCGAAATTCCTTGTCGGGTAAGTTCCGACCTGCACGAATGGTGTAACGATCTGGACACTGTCTCGGCCGTGAGCTCGGTGAAATTGTAGTATCGGTGAAGATGCCGATTACTTGCAATGGGACGAAAAGACCCTGTGAACCTTTACTATAGCTTCGTATTGATTTTGAGTAAATAATGTGTAGTATAGGTGGGAGACTTTGAAACATTATCGCTAGGTAGTGTGGAGTCATTCTTGAAATACCACCCTTTATTTAATTGGGGTCTAACTTAGAAAAGATAAGGACATTGCGTGGTGGGTAGTTTGACTGGGGTGGTCGCCTCCCAAAAAGTAACGGAGGCTTCCAAAGGTGCCCTAAACACGTTTGGTAATCGTGTATAGAGTATAATGGCAGAAGGGCGCTTGACTGTAAGACTCACAAGTCGAACAGGTACGAAAGTAGGGCATAGTGATCCGGTGGTTCTGTATGGGAAGGCCATCGCTCAAAGGATAAAAGGTACTCCAGGGATAACAGGCTAGTCTCCCCCAAGAGTTCACATCGACGGGGAGGTTCGGCACATCGATGTCGGCTCGTCACATCCTGGAGCTGAAGAAGGTTCCAAGGGTTGGGCTGTTCGCCCATTAAAGTGGCACGCGAGCTGGGTTCAGAACGTCGTAAGACAGTTCGGTCTCTATCTATTGCAAGCGTTAGAAGCTTGAGTGGATCTAACTCTAGTACGAGAGGACCGGGTTGGACGAACCTCTGGTATATCAGTTGTATCGCCAGGTGCAATGCTGAGTAGCTATGTTCGGATAAGATAAGCACTGAAAGCATATAAGTACGAAACTAACCACAAGATTAGGCTTCTTTTAAGGGTCGTTGAAGATGACAACGTTGATAGGCTATAAGTGTAAAGATAGTAATATCATAGCTGAGTAGTACTAATTACCCGTAAGCTTATATTAGAAAAATATGTTTTTAGTTTATTGGTGATTATAGCAACAAGGATCCACCTCTTTCCATTCCGAACAGAGAAGTTAAATTTGTTAGCGCCGATGGTACTAGTAATTCTGGAAGAGTAGGTCATTGCCTAAAACTAAAAAAAAGAATTTTGAATGCTTTAAATATAAGAGTAAGCAGTTATAATTAGAATTTTGCAGTACTATTTTGATGATAAACATGAATTATTCAATTGAATTTAAAAAATATGCTAAAACTATAAATAGTAGTAAAATTGATAATTATATAAATTCAATGACTCCATACATAATGGAAGAAAGAAAGTATAATGTATCTCAAATGGATGTCTTTTCAAGATTAATGATGGATAGAATTATTTTTTTAGGAACACCTATAGATGATCAAATCGCTAATATTATACAAGCTCAATTATTATTTTTACAATCTTTAGATTCCAATAAAGGGATTCAAATATATATTAATTCTCCTGGAGGGAGTGTTTATTCAGGATTAGGCATTTATGATACTATCCAAATTTTAAAACCAGATATATCTACTATATGTACAGGAATAGCAGCTTCTATGGCAGCTATTTTACTTTGTTCTGGAAAAAAGGGTAAAAGATCTATTTTAAAACATTCTAGAGTTTTAATTCATCAACCTATTGGTTACGCTAAAGGACAATCATCAGATATGGAAATAACTGTACGTGAAATTTTAAAATTAAAAGAAGAACTTAATAAGATTATAAGTGAACATACTAATCAACCATTTGAAAAAGTACAAAAAGATTCTGATAGAGATTATTGGATGACTTCTGAAGAAGCTAAAAATTATGGGATTGTTGATGAAATTTTATTATAAAAACTAATGAATCTGAATACAAGTTCTCCTAGAGAAATAAAAGATTTTTTAGATCAATATGTGATTGGTCAAGAAGACGCTAAAAAAACTATTTCTGTTGCTGTTTCTAATCATTATAAAAGGATTTATTATTCTGATCTGGCTGATAAATCTAATATTTTAATTATAGGTGATACAGGTACTGGAAAAACTCTTATAGCTAAAAGGATTTCTAAATTTTTAAATGTTCCTTTTACAATAGTAGATGCAACTTCACTCACTGAAGCAGGATATGTAGGAGAAGATGTAGAAAGCATTTTAACTAAATTATTACAATCAGCTAATTATAATATTGCTTTAGCAGAAAAAGGGATAGTATTTATAGATGAAATAGATAAAATTTCTAGAAAAAATGAGAATCCATCTATTACTAGAGATGTTTCAGGAGAAGGTGTACAACAAGCTTTATTAAAGATATTAGAAGGATCCATTGTTAATGTACCACCTAATGTAGGTAGAAAACATCCTGAGCAAAAACTAATTAAATTAAATACTAAAAATATTTTATTTATTGCTGGAGGAGCATTTGAGGGATTAAAGAATATTATATCAAATCGATTAAATCTATCTCCTATAGGATTTAAAAAAAATGTTTATAACAAAATAGATGGTAAAGATTTATTAAATTTTGTATCATCACATGATATAAAAAAATATGGATTAATACCTGAATTAATAGGTCGGTTACCGATTATAACTAATTTAAACTCTCTCTCAAGAGAGTCTTTAAAAAGAATATTATTAGAACCTAATAATTCAATTATAAAACAATATAAAGAACTATTTTTATTGGATAAAAGAAAATTAAAATTTACTTATTCCGCTATTGATTTAATAGTTTATAAAGCTATTAAATTAAGTTTAGGTGCAAGAGGATTAAAAAATATTTGTGAAAAAATAATGACAGATTATCTGTTTAATACAGATCTGATAATAGAATCTCTTATAATAGATAAATTTGATATTAAATAAAATAATTGAAAACATTTAAAACTCCTCTTATGAAGCAATACTATGAGATAAGAAAGAAATATCCTGATGATACTATAATATTATTTAGAGTAGGAGATTTTTATGAAATATTTGGAAATGATGCTATCAAATGTTCAAAAATACTTAATATTGCTTTAGCAAAACGTAATAAAAATTCATCAATCGAATTAGCTGGATTTCCTTATCATTCTATAGAAAATTATTTACCAAAATTAATGAAATCTGGATTTAGAGTTGCAATATGTGATCAATTAGAAAAAAAACAAAGTAAAAAAAAAATTATAAATAGAGGTGTAACAGAAATAATAACTCCTGGTGTAATTATTAATAGTGAAGTTTTAGAATCTAAAAAAAGTAATTTTTTAGCATCTATTTCTATAGATAATAGAAATATTGGTATATCGTTTTTAGATATCTCGACCGGAGAATTTTTTGTAGGAGAAGGATCTAGTAATTATGTAGATCAATTTTTGAAAAAAATTAATCCTAATGAAGTTCTTTACAAAAAAGAGAAAAAATTTTTTTTATTAAAAATTATAGGAAATAAATATTATTCTAATGGAATGGAAGATTGGGTTTTTGATTATTTATCTGCGTATGAAAATTTATTAATGCATTTCAAAACGAATTCTCTTAAAGTATTTAAGATAGAAAACTTATATAATGGAATAATTGCTGCTGGAGCAATATTAAACTATGTTTGTAGTATATGTCATATTAAAATTAGTCATATATCTAATATAACTAAATTATTACATAATGAATATGTTTCATTAGATGATTTTACATTAGAAAATTTAGAAATAATAAAATCAAAAAATGAAAAAGCTATAACATTAATAAATATATTAGATAATACTATCTCTCCTATGGGAGGAAGATTATTGAAAAAATTTATTACTTTTCCATTAAAAAATCTTTTTGAGATAAAAAAAAGACATAAAATAGTATATTCATTTATAAGAAATAATAATCTTTATAAAGATATAAACGAAAAATTAAAAAATATTTCGGATATTGAAAGATTAACATCAAAAATAGTTTCTTCTAAAGTTAATCCTCATGAGATTATTTTATTATCAAAATCTTTAAAACAGATTACAGAGATCAAAAATATCCTTTTAAAATCTGAAATTTCTGTTTTAAAAAATATTTCAGATGAAATTAAAAATTGTGAGAATATATATATTCATATTGAAAAAAGATTATCTATGTCTTCTACAAATTCAATAATTTTACCTGGATTTTCTAAAGAATTAGATAAATTGAGAAAAATTCTTAATTCAAGTAAAGAATATCTAAATAATATATGTAAACGTGAAAAAAAAAATACTGGAATTAAAAAACTTAAATTATTATTTAATAATATTTTTGGGTTTTTTATAGAAATTAAAAGTCTTTCGAAAGAAAAAGTTCCAAGCCATTGGATCCTTAAACAGAAATTATTTAATTGTGAGCGGTATATAACAGATGAGTTAAAAAATCATGAAATGAAAATACTTTCTTCTAAAGAGAAGATCGAATCTATAGAAAATAATATTTTTTCTAAATTAATAGATTATATATCTAAATATACAGATATATTACAATATAATTCTAAATTAATTGCAGAAATAGATATCTTTATGTCATTTGCTAAATGTGCAATAGATAATAATTATATCTGTCCAGAATTAAATGAATCTTTTAATCTTTCTATAAAAGATGGTAGACATCCTGTAATAGAAAAACAAATATATAATAAATCTTACATTCCTAATGATATTATGATGAATAATAATGACTCTCAAATCATAATAATTACTGGCCCAAATATGTCAGGTAAATCTGCCATTTTACGTCAAACTGCATTAATCATATTAATGGCTCAAATAGGGAGTTATGTTCCAGCAAGTTATGCTTCTATTGGAATAGTTGATAAAATCTTTAGTAGAGTTGGATCATCTGACAATATTTCTATGGGAGAATCTACTTTTATGAAGGAAATGAATGAAACAGCGAGTATAATAAATAATTTATCTGATAGAAGCTTTTTAATTTTAGATGAAATAGGAAGAGGAACAAGTAATGATGATGGAATATCTCTAGCGTGGTCAATAATAGAATTTTTAAATAAAAATATTCATAAGCCAAAAACTTTATTTGCTACTCATTATCATGAATTGAATAATATTAGTAATTATATTAATAATATTAAAAATTATAGTGTTTCTGTCAAAACAATAGATGATAATCTCATTTTTACAAGAAAATTATTAAATAAGGTAAGTAATCCTAGTAGTTATGGGATACATATAGCTAAAATGGCAGGTATGCCAGATTCTATTATTAATAGAGCTAATGAATTATTATCTATAATAAAGAGATATACAAAGCGAGAATAGCTCATTTGGGAGAGTACTACCTTGCCAAGGTAGGGGTAGCGGGTTCGAATCCCGTTTCTCGCTCAACAAGCCTGGATGGTGGAACTGGTAGACACGCAGGACTTAAAATCCTGTAGCTCTTAAAAAGCTGTGCGGGTTCAATTCCCGCTCTAGGTAAGTATAGAATTTGCAAGATAACTTATTATTAAATTAATTGATTTTGAAGAATCATCATTTGCAGGTATAGGATAATCTATATTTCTAGGATCACAATTTGTATCAACTATTCCAATAATAGGAATACATAAATTCATACACTCCTTTACAGCAATTTGTTCTGTTTTTACATCAACTATTATTACACATGCAGGTAAAGAATTCATTTTAGATATAGATCCTATATTTTTTTTTAATTTATTTTCTAATCTTACTATAAGTAATTTGTCTTTTTTAGACATCATATTATATGTTCCATCTATTTTTTGCCTATCTATAATATTCATTTTTTTTACAGATTGACGTATAGTAGACATATTAGTTAAAATTCCTCCTAACCATCTTTCTGTTATATAAGGCATCTTAACTTTTTTTGCATATTCAGAAACTATATCTTTAGCTTGTTTTTTTGTTGCAACAAATAAGATTTGTTTCCCTGAAGAAACAATATTTTTAATAAATTTACAAGCTTCATTTATTGTTTTTATAGTTTTAGAAATATCTATAATATGTATACCTCCTTTTTTCATAAAAATATACTTTCTCATATTTGGATTCCATTTTGATGTTGGATGACCAAAATGTGCTCCTACTTTAATAAAGTTTTCTATATTATACATTAATTATCTTTTTGAGAATTGAAAATTTTTACGTGATTTTTTTTTACCATATTTTTTTCGTTCTACCATTCTTGGATCCCTAGTAAGTAAATTTTGTTCTTTTAGAATAGGCTTATAATTAATATCAAATTTACAAAGAGCTCTAGAGATAGCTAAGCTAATAGCTTCAGCTTGACTATTTATTCCTCCTCCTGAAACTTTTATATAAAAATCAAATTTATTTTTATTATATGTTAATAATAATGGTTTTGAGATTTTATTAAATAATAAATTATTATTAAAATAATTTTTATAAGGTAGATTATTTACTTTAATTAAACCACTGCCAAGCTTCATGTACATTCGTGCAACAGCAGTTTTTCTTCTACCTATAGTATGAATCATCTTTTTAATAAATATCATTTATATTTAAATTTTGAGGTTTTTGTTTATACAAATTATGTGTATCATAAGGATAGATGTATAAATTTTTTATTATTTTTCTTCCTAATAAAGTCTTTGGTAACATTCCTAAAATAGATTTATATATTAATTTACAAGGATTCATTTTAAATAATTCAATTGCAGTTGATTTTTTTTGTCCTCCGGGATATCCACTATGACTAATATATAATTTAGTTTTCCATTTTTTTCCAGTAAGAGTTATTTTACTTGCATTAAGAATAATAATTTTATTTCCACAATTAATATTTTGAGTAAAAAAAAAATTATTTTTTCCTCTTATTATTTTTGCTATTATAGAACAAAATCTCCCTAGTTTTTTATTATCTGCATCAAATAAAAACCATTTATTATTTAAAATAGCTGTAGCTGATAAAGTTTTAAATCCTAAAATATTCACATTAATTTTATTATTAAAGTATATTAATATTGTAATATTTGTAATATTACAAATTATATTATTAAAATAATTGAGTAAAATGAGTAAAATAATAGGTATAGATTTAGGAACTACAAATTCCTGTGTTTCTGTAATGGAAGGAAATTCACCAGTGGTAGTTCCAAATTCAGAAGGAAAACGAACCACTCCTTCAATAATTGCTTTTATAGAAGGAGGAGAAACAAAAGTTGGAGATCCAGCTAAACGTCAAGCTGTTACTAATCCTAGTAAAACTATTTTTTCTATTAAACGTTTTATGGGACGTAACTTTTCAGAAGTTACTGAAGAATTAAAAAATATTCCTTATCAAATAAGAAAAGGAGAAAATGATACTCCTAGAGTTTCTATAGGAAATAAATTATATACTCCCCAAGAAATATCTGCTATGATTTTACAAAAGATGAAAAAAACAGCAGAAGATTATCTTGGTAATGAAGTTAAACAAGCTGTTATTACTGTCCCAGCATATTTTAATGATGCTCAACGTCAAGCAACAAAAGAAGCTGGAGAAATTGCTGGATTAAATGTAGAACGTATAATAAATGAACCAACTGCTGCAGCATTAGCTTATGGATTAGATAAAAATAATCAAAATAAAAAAATAGTTGTATATGATTTAGGTGGAGGAACATTTGATATATCTATTCTGGAATTAGGTGATGGTGTATTTGAGGTTTTATCTACAAGTGGAGATACCCATCTTGGAGGTGATGATTTTGATAAAGTTATTATAGATTGGTTAGTTAAAGAATTTAAAGTAGAACAAGGAGTATATTTAAGTAATGATTCTATGGCGTATCAAAGATTAAAAGAATCTGCAGAAAAAGCAAAAATAGAACTTTCATCTAGTACAAAAACTGAAATAAATTTACCATATATAACTGCAACTCCTTCTGGACCAAAACATTTAGTAAAAACACTTACCCGTGCTAAATTTGAAGAATTATCTGATGATCTTATTAAAAGATCATTATCTCCTTGTAAAAACGCTTTAAAAGCTTCAAATTTAATCTCTAAAGAGATAGATGAAGTCATTTTGGTAGGAGGGTCTACTCGTATACCTAAGATACAAGAACAGGTAGAGAAATTTTTTGAAAAAATTCCGTCTAAGGGTGTCAATCCAGATGAAGTAGTTTCAATAGGAGCAGCTATACAAGGCGGGGTTTTAAGTGGAGATGTAAAAGATGTATTATTATTAGATGTAACTCCATTATCATTAGGTATTGAAACCTTAGGTGGAGTATTTACTAAATTAATAGACTCAAATACTACTATTCCTACTAAAAAATCAGAAATGTTTTCTACTGCTGCAGATAATCAATCAGCAGTTACTATCCGTGTTGGACAGGGAGAAAGATCAATGTTTAATGACAATAAAGAAATAGGTAGATTTGATTTAATAGATATTGCACCAGCACCTAGAGGAATTCCACAAATAGAAGTGACATTTGATATAGACGCAAATGGAATTTTAAATGTATCAGCTAAAGATAAAAGCACTGGGAAAGAGCAATCTATACGTATACAAGCTTCATCAGGATTAAGCAAAAATGAAATAGAAAGAATGAAAAAAGAAGCACAAGAAAATGCCGATAAAGATAATAAAAGAAAAGAAGAAATAGAAAAAATTAATTCTGCTGATAGTATTATTTTTCAAACTGAAAAACAACTTAAAGAATATGGTAAGAAAATTTCAGAAGAAACTAAAAAAAAACTTGAGATTAATTTAAAGAATCTAAAAGATGCTCGTAATTCAAAAAAGATATCTGATATAGATAATTATATTAATCAAATTAATAATTTATTGTCTTCTACATATCAAGAAATATATAAAAATAACAATGAAAGTGTTAAAGATGTAGATTTTGAAGAAATTAAAAGTTAGTTTTTAAAAATCTAAAAATATCGCTTTAAAAAAAACAAAAAATAATTCCCAACGTTATAAGGAATTACATAGAGTTAATAAACGTATAACTGCTACTAAACTACGTTTAGTAGGTGATAATATTAAAAATGGTATTTATTCTTTAAAAGAAGCTTTAGCTATAGCTTATAATATTGGTTTAGATTTAGTAGAAATAAATCCTAAAACCGATCCACCTATCTGCAGAATACTTGAATATAAAAAATTTTTATATGAACAAAAGAAAAAAAATCAAAAATCTAAACAAGAAAAAATTATAACTAAAGAATTAAGATTAAGTCCACAAATATGTGAGCATGATACTCTTTTTAAAATAAAACATGCAGAAAAATTTTTAAAATCTAAAGAAAAAGTAAAATTTACAATTTTTTTTAAAGGTCGTTCTATAATTCATAAAGAGAAAGGGAAAATACTTTTATTAAAATGTGCCAATTCTCTTGAGAACTTTGGTAAAATAGAAAAAATGCCAATCATGGAGGGGAAAAAAATGTTTATAATAATAACACCTAAAAAAAATAATTAATTAATTATGTTTAAATTAAAAACTAAATCTGGAGCAAAAAAACGTTTTAAATTTATAGCAAATGGAAAAATTAAGAGAAAAAAATCATTTAAAAATCATCTTTTAACTAAAAAAGAGAATAAAAGAAAACGTAGATTATCCTACTTTTCTAGAGTACACAAATCAGATATAAAAAATATAAAAAAACAATTATCTAATGCCTAGATCAGTAAATGCAGTAGCATCAAAAAAACATAGAAAAAAAATTTTAAATTTTGCTAAAGGATTTTATGGAGCAAGAAGTAAATTATATACAGTAGCTAAAAATGCTGTTGAAAAATCATTTAAATATTCTTATTTTGGACGTAAAAATAAAAAAAGAAATTTTCGAAAATTATGGATTCAACGTATTAATGCAGCAGCTAGAGAAAATGGTATATCATATTCAAATTTAATTTTTTTAATTAGAAAAAATAATATTAAATTAAATCGTAAATGCTTAGCAGATTTAGCTATGAAGAATAATTCTTCATTTAAGAAAATGATAAAAAAAATTTCAAATATTTCAGATTTCAGATTCTAGATTCTAGATAGAAGATAGAATTTATAGAATTTAGATAATTTATATAATTTATATAAATTATAATTTAAATTAAATTTTTTTTTTATTAAAATATTTTTTAAAATAAAAATATTATCTATAAATAATTTCCCTTCAATATGATCATATTCATGTTGAATTATTATTGATAATAAACCGTTAAAATGTTGTTTATTTTTTTTCCAATTTTCATCATAATATTCTATAATTATATTATTTTTTCTTTTTATATTTTCTATTATATTAGGAATACTTAAACAGCCTTCTTTAGAGATCAAATTATAACCATATTTTTTTATTATTATTGGATTAATAAAAACTTTTTTAAACTTTTGTTTAAAACAATTATTATATTCAATAATAAATAAACGAATTGATAAACCTACTTGGGGAGCAGATAATCCAATTCCTTTAGTCTGATACATTGTATCATACATATTCTTAATTAAAAAATTAAGATCTTTATATGATTTATCAATCTCAATACATTTTTTTCTTAAAAAAGAATTTCCATAAATTATGATTGGTAATATCATATCTTTTAATATTTTATATATTCTTGTAATAGAAGAGTTGCACTTATTTTATCTAAAAGATGTTTTTTAAATCTAGTATTTGTATTTATTAAATAGTAATTTGCAATTTTAGATGTAAATCTTTCATCTATACGTTTTATTATTAAATTTGGATATTTATTATTTATTATTTTTATAAATTTTTGAATCTCTTTTTCTAGTGGAAATAGAGAATTATCAAATCTTATTGGCAATCCTATTATAATAGTATCTATATCTTCAGATTTAAGATACTTATATAATGTACAAATTATATTATTTGAATTTACTGTATCTAGACCAAATGCTATTGATCTAATAGAATTAGTAATTGATAATCCTATTCTTTTTTTTCCATAATCTATACATAATATTTTTGACATAAAAATTAATTATATAATTTATATTAAATATAAATCTTTATATGGAAAAAATATTATTTAATTTAAAAAAAAATATAGATTCATATTGGAAGATGAAAGACAATTTGAATCATTGTGATATTAAATTTACTGTAGAAAAAGTTATAGAATATTTAGATAAAGGGAAAATCAGAGTAATCTCTTATTCAGAAGAAAAGAAGCTTATTATAAATGAATGGATAAAAAAAGCAATATTAATTTATTTTCAAATTAAAAAACCGAAATTAATAGAATTTGGATCATTAAAATTTTTTGATAAAATTCCTTTAAAAAACAATTATATTGGGGTACGTGTAGTACCTACCGCTATAGCTAGATATGGATCCTATATTTCAAAAAATGTAATTTTAATGCCGTCATATGTCAATATAGGTGCCTTTATAGGAAAAGAATCTATGATAGATACTTGGGCTACTATAGGTAGCTGCGCTCAAATTGGTGAGAGAGTTCATATAAGTGGTGGAGTTGGAATAGGAGGAGTATTAGAACCCTTACAATCTTCACCTGTTATTATAGGTAATAATGCTTTTATAGGATCAAGATGTATTATAGTTGAAGGAGTGATTGTAGAAGAAGAAGCTGTACTAGGAGCTAATGTAGTAATAACCTCTTCTACGAAGATAATAGATGTTACAAATGATAAGCCAATAATCTCTAAAGGCTTAATTACGAAAAGATCAGTAGTAATTCCTGGATCATATCCTAAAAAATTTAAATCAGGTACATATTACGTTCCTTGTGCATTAATTATAGGTAAAAGAAAAGAAAGTACTGATAAAAAAACATCTTTAAATCAAGTGTTAAGAGAATATAAGATTTCAGTATAATGATAATTATTGAAAAAAGTTCCCAATCAAGTTACATTGATTTTAATGATATATCTTTTGGTAAAAATTATTCAGATAATATGTTTTATTGTAAATTTAATAATGGGAAATGGGAAGATCCTATTATAAAAAAATTTGGTGAGATTACTGTATCTCCTATCTCATTAGTATTTCATTATGGTCAAGCTATATTTGAAGGAATGAAAGCTTATAAAGATAAGGATGGAAATGTATTTTTATTTAGGCCCTTGGAAAATTTTAATCGTATTAATTCTTCAGCTAAACGTTTAGAAATGCCATTAATATCTAAATCTATTTTTCTATATGGATTAAAACAATTATTGTCTATAGATAAAAATTGGATTCCAAATAATTATGGTCAATCGATTTATATTCGTCCTTTTCTGATAGCTTCAGATGGAAGATTATCAGCAAATCCATCTAAAAAATATATTTTTATGATTATTTGTACTACTGCAAGTAATTATTATTTGACACCATTAAAAGTTAATATAGAACAAAAATATAGTAGATCAACTGATGGTGGAATAGGCTTTACAAAAGCTGCTGGTAATTATGCATCTTCTTTCTTTCCTACGCGTATAGCACAAGAAGAAGGATACGATCAAATATTATGGACTGATTCTTCAACTCATTCTTTGATTGAAGAATCAGGAACAATGAATGTTTTTTTTTATATTAAAGATAGTTTAATTACAGCTCCAGCTAATAAAAAAATTCTTAATGGAATTACTAGAAAAAGTATTATAACCTTAGCAAAAGAAAAAGGAATAAGAGTAAAAGAATGTCATTTATCGGTTTCAGAACTTATATATAATATACGTAAAAATTTAGTAAAAGAAGTATTTGGATGTGGTACAGCAGTTGTTATAAATTTTTTTAAAACAATAGGATATAGATGTGAAAATTTTTATTTACCAAAAATTTCATCTGAAAAAAGAATATCTTTTTTTTTTAAAAAAAGACTTTTAGATATACAACATAATGTAGTTGATGATCCATTTGGATGGAGGTTTAAACTTTAAAGTATTTTTTTTCCTATTTCTAGAATAAACAGATTAGCTTTTTCAAAATTATTAGGTATTATTCCATTCAAAATAGCATATTTTAAAATATTTTTTATTATACCGATTTCTTTACAAGGATTTATTCCAAAAATCTTCATTAGATGATAACCTGATATAGGATACGATTTTTTTATATCTTTTTCTTCAACTTTTTTAAGTTTTAATTTGAATAAATTCAAATTTTTTTGATATTGTATTTTTTTTATATAATTTTTAGTTGTTATATCAGATTGACACATTAAAATTAAATCTTCTATCTCATCAGAAGATAAGAATCTTCTTATTGAAGAATCAGTAGCTGTATAACTTATCAAAGTTATAGGTCTTGAGCTATATTTAATAAGATTTTTAACATATTTCATGTATTTTGTTTTAGGTAATTTTAGTCTTTCAAATACTGAAGTAATCATTTTTGATCCTATTAATTCATGTGAATGAAAAGTCCACCCAATATTTGGGATATATTTTTTAGTTATAGATTTTCCTATATCATGTAATAATGCTGCCCATATTAACCAAAGATTATTAGTATATATACTAATATTATCTACAACTTCTAATGTATGAAGAAAATTATCTTTATGTTTAAATTTTTTTTTATTTTCAATACCTTTAAGATTTATTACTTCTGGTAAGATTATTGATAATAATCCAATTTTATATAAATCAAAAATTCCTGTAGAAGGTTTATTAGATAATAAAATTTGATTAAATTCATATATAATTCTTTCTATAGAAATCCTGATTTTAGAATTATAAAAACGAATAGTTCTTAAATTTATTTTCTTTTTCTTTTTCATTAGATAATTTTTTTAAAAAAGTTTTCTTCATCATATTAATCCAGAGCCTATTACTTCATTATTTAGATACCAAACTATAAATTGACCACCATTAACAGCTAATTGTGGAATTTCAAATTCTACATAGAAATCATTGTTTTTTTTATAGAAAGTAGCTTTTTGAAAATTTTGTCTATATCTAATTCTACATTCAACTTTGATTTTTGTTTTTATTTTTTTTATCCAATGAATATTATAATTTTTAATACAAATTACTTTTGTATATAATCCTGGATGATTTTTTCCCATTCCTACATATAAAATATTTTTTTTAATATCTTTTTCTATTACAAATAGTGGATATTTATATCCTCCAATTTTTAATCCTTTTCTTTGTCCCTTTGTAAAATAATGAGCACCTATATGGTGACCTATTATTTGACCATATTCTTTTTTATATTCTATATTAGGAGATAATAATTTTTTAAAAATATGACTATTTTTATTTATTTCTATAATTAAACCTTTTTTTGGGGCTAATTGTTTTTTTAAAAAATTTAAAAATTTTATTTTTCCAATAAAACATATTCCTTGAGAATCTTTTTTATTAGCATTAATTAAATTATACTTCTTAGCTATTTCTCTAACTTCTTTTTTATTTAACCACCCCAGTGGAAAAATAGATTTTTTAATTTGAACTTTATTAAGTAGACATAAAAAATATGATTGATCTTTATTCTCATCAATTCCAGATCTCATCTTATAAGAAATTTTACCATTTTCATTAACTTCTTTTTTTATTACATAATGACCTGTTGCAATAAAATGTGATTTTAAAAAAATAGATTTTTCTAAAAAAAACTTAAATTTAATTTTACTATTACAAATTATATCAGGATTAGGGGTATAACCTTTTTTATATTCTTTATAGAGATAATCTCTAATTAGATTTTTATAATTTTTAGTTATATCAATGATATAAAATGGTATTTTTAAACTTTGTGAGACTAACATTGCATCTATACTATCTTCTCTCCAAGGACATTGATTGTCAAAATATTTCATAAATATTCCAATAACATCATAACCTTGTTTTTTTAGTAACAAAGCTGCTACGCTAGAATCTACCCCGCCAGACATTCCTACAATTACCCTCTTCATCTTTATGATGAAAACATTTCTCTTACTTTTTCAAAAAAAGATTTTTCAGATTTCTGAGGAATAAAATTTTCTTCATTTTTCATTTGTTGAAACATTTTTTTTTGTTCTTCATTTAATTTTTTAGGAGTCCATACAATTATATGTATGAGTAAATCTCCCCTTCCATAACCTTCAAGAAAAGGTAATCCTTTTCCCTTTAATCTAAGAGTTTTTCCTGATTGGGTTCCTGCATCTATTTTAAGACGAGCTTTTCCATCTCCAGTAGGAACTTCTTCATAAGCACCTAATACCGCATCTGGAAATGATATATATAAATCGTAATGTAAATTTTTTCCTTCTCGTTTTAATTTCTCATGAGGTATTTCTTCAATAACAACTATAAGATCACCAGGGATACCATTCCCAAATGGAGCATCATTTCCTTTACCTGATATTTTTAATTGTATTCCTTCAGTTACTCCAGGAGGAATAGTAATACTTACTAATTCTTCTTTTTTTTTTAAACCTTGATTATTTACTCCTTTGGGGAGTCTTTCACTTTTTTTTCCTAAACCACCACATATACTACATGTAGTAGTAGTATGCATTATTCCTAAAATTGTATTCGTTACACGTGTTATTTGTCCTGTTCCATTACAATTTTTACAAAAAATCAATTCCACCCCTTTAGCCATTTTCATGCGTTGAACTTTCATTTTTTTTTCTATTCCCTTTAATATCTCATTAAGTGTTAATTTAACTTTGATTCTTAAATCACTCCCTTTAATATTTTTTTTTTTGTAATTACTAAATCCTGAAAAACTAAAAGCATCTCCAAATATATCTCCAAAATTTGTAAAAATATCCTCCATATTCATCCCTCCAGAATCTCCTTGAGAACTGGAATGACCAAATTTATCATAACGTTTCTTTTTTTCAGGATTACTTAATATATCGTAAGCTTCAGCTGCTTCTTTAAATTTTTCTTCTGCTTGCTTTTCTTTATTTTTATCTGGATGATATTTTAGAGCCAATTTTCTGTAAGCTTTTTTGATTTCATCAGTAGATGCATCTCTAGATATACCTAATATTTCGTAATAATCTTTTTTTATCATTATAATTAAATAATTAATTGCCTACAACTACTTTAGAATATCTAATGATTTTATTATTTAAATAATATCCATCTTCTATTACATCTATTACTTTTCCTTTTAGTTCATCCAATGATGCTTTAACTTGAGTAATTGCTTCATGCCAATCTGTATTAAATACATCACCTTTTTTGGTTTTAATTTTTTTAAGGCCTTTAGTTTTTAATATTTTATAAAATTTTTCTTTAATCAAAGATATTCCTTGAATTAAAGGAACATTATTAGATTTTTTTATTTCTTTTAAGCTTCTAGAAAAATCATCTAAAACAGATAATAAATCCAATAAAAGAGTTTCATTAGCATTATTTATAATATCTAATTTTTCTTTTTTTATACGTTTTTTAAAGTTTTCAAAATCTACAAAAAGACGTAAATATTTTCTATTTAATGCATTATATTCATTTAATTCATGTTTGTTTTTATACATAAAAATTAAATTTTAATTATAATTATAATTATATTACAAATATATATAATAAAAATCCAAATAATAAATATGAATTATTATGATGTTGTTGTAATAGGATCTGGTCCAGGTGGATATATATCTGCAATACGTTGTTCACAATTAGGATTTAATACCGCTATTATAGAAAAATATAAATATTTTGGGGGAACTTGTCTTAATGTAGGATGTATTCCATCAAAAACACTTTTATCATCGGCGGAAAACTATCATCAAGCTAAAAATAGGTTTGATAACCATGGAATCAAATTTGATAATCTATTATTAGATATAACTAAAATGATGAATAGAAAAAAGAATATTATTAATAAAATTTGTGAGGGAATAAAATCTTTATTTATTAAATATAATATTAAAACTTATTTAGGAACAGCTATCTTTAAAGATAAAAATACTATTTCTATTTTAGATTCTAATATAGAGATAATAAAATTTACTTATGCTATAATAGCTACTGGATCTAAACCAATGGAATTACCCTTTGCAAAAATAGATGGTAATAAAATTATTTCATCTACAAATATTTTATCACTTAATTATATTCCAAAAAAATTATCAATAATAGGAGGTGGGGTTATAGGTATTGAATTAGGATCATTATATAATAAAATCGGATCAGATGTAACAATAATTGAATATGAAAAAAATATAATTAGTAATCTTGATTTAGATCTAAGTCAAGAATTAGAAAATATTTTAAAAAAAAATGGTATTAAATTTTATCTTTCTACAAAAGTTGAAAGCATAGATCTAATTAAAGATAATGTTAAAATTAATGCTAAAATAAATAAAAATGATGAGATCAATATAATCTGTGATTGTTGTTTATTATCAATAGGAAGAATTCCATATACAAATAATTTAGGACTAGAAAATCTTGGCATAAAAAAAGATAAAAAAGGTTTTATATTAGTAAATAATAATTTACAAACAAATATAGAAAATATATATGCTATAGGTGATGTTATTGGAGGATTAATGCTAGCACATAAAGCAGAAAAAGAAGGAATATTTGTCTCAGACAAAATATATGGTAATAAAAATATGAGAAATTATAATTTAATCCCATCTGTAATTTATACAAATCCAGAAGTAGCGAGTGTAGGAAAAAGTGAGAAAGAATTAAAGGATAGAAAATATAAAATAGGTAAATTCCCAATTAAAGCTTTAGGGAGAGCTATTTCTAGTGGAGAAATTAATGGATTTGTAAAAATATTATCTGATGAATTAACAGATGAAATTTTAGGAATTCATATGATAGGTCCTAGAGTCTCAGATATAATAATTGAAGCAGTTTTAGCTATGGAGTTTAAAGCTTCATCTGAAGATTTATCATTAATATCATATGCTCATCCTACTTTTACTGAAGCTGTTAAAGAAGCAGCATTAATCGCTACAGGGAATAAACCTATACATATATAATGTATAAAATTAGTAAAAAATCAGAATATTTTCTATATAAATATTTAAATGCTTATTCTCCAACTGTAAATGAAGTTGATGCTCAAAAAATTTGGATGAAATATATAGAACAATATTCAGACTCAATTGAAACAGATAATTATGGAACAGTTGTAGGGGTTATAAATAAAAAGAAGACGTTTAAAATTGTAATTGAAGCACATGTAGATGAAATGACATGGTATGTTAATTATATTACAGATGATGGAATTATCTATGTAGCTGGTCGAGGTCGACCACTAACACATTCAAAACGTGTTAATATTCATACTAAAAATGGTATTATTGATGGATTATTGCCCTATAAAACCCCCACATTTATAGATATAGGTGCTTCTAATAAAAAAGAAGTAGAAAATTTGGGGGTTAATGTAGGTTGTATGGTGACTTATCCAGATGATTTTTTTATTATGAATAATAAATATTTTGTAGGTCGTGCTAATAAAATCGGTGGATTTATTATAGCTGAAGTTATGAGGTTAATAAAAGAAAAAAAGGTGGTATTACCTTATGGGTTATATGTTAGAAATTCTGTTCAAGTAGGTCAATATATATATAACCCTAATATAGCAATAATAACTGATGTATGTCATGATACTTCTATTTCGATTTTTGATAAAAAAATAAATGGAGAAGTCAAATCCGGATTGGGACCAGTGATAAATTATTCTCCATCAATACACAATAATTTACGTGAACAAATTATTTTTATTGCTAATCAAAATAATTTATCCTTTCAAAGACTTGTATTACCTGACGCTTATTATAATAATGGTGTAATTTCGGCTTTAATATCTATTCCTATTCGTTATATGAATACAACAGTAGAAATGGCTAATAAAAAAGATATAGAAAATTGTATACATTTAATGTTTGAAATATTAAAAAATATAGATATTAACGAAAATTTTAAATATTTGGAGAATCATCTATATTAAAAAGAATATTGGGCATTTTTTTTAATATTAATTTTTTAAATAAAAGTTTTTTATAATATTTTGATTTATTATTAAGAATCTTTATAAGATTATTTTCTTTTTCTTTTGGAAAAAAACTTATATAAATTTTAGCTAAACTAAAATCATAAATTACTATTACTTTAGTAATTATTATTAATTTCCTATAAGGAAAATAGATTAATTCACGATTAAATATTTCCGATAATTTTTTTTTAATTAAAATGGCAGCTTTTTTATTTTTAAACATATTTTTTAATAATTATTTATCATGTTAAAAAATGATGAGACTATAGTAGCTATAGCTACTCCTAGTGGATATGGAGCAATTGCGGTTATACGGATTTCAGGAAATAATTCTATTAAAATTATAAAAAAAATATTTTGCTCGTTTTCAAAAAAAAAAATTGGAAAAAATTCTATCCAGTTAGGATATATAAAAGAGAAAAACCAATTGATTGATAAGGTTTTAATTTTTTTATTTAAAAAACCAAAATCATATACTGGAGAAGATATAGTAGAAATATCTTGCCATGGATCTATTTACATCCAAAATAAATTATTATCAATAATTCTTGACCAAGGAGCAAGATTAGCAAATCCTGGAGAATTTACTTTACGTGCATTTATTAATGGAAAGATAGACCTTTGTCAAGCTGAATCAATATTAGATATTGTAAATTCAGAGACATTTTTTTCTCATAAATTTGCTATTAATCAAATTCGGGGAAATCTTTCTATATTAATAAGAAAATTAAGTAAAAAAATCATTAATTTATTATCATTAATAGAATTTGAATTAGATTTTTCTGAAGAAAATTGTAATTTTATAAATTATTTAGAATTAAAAAAAATGTTATATAATATAATTAAAAAATTAAAAACTTTAATAAGATCATTTAAAATAGGAAATGCTTTAAAAAATGGAATATCAGTATCTATAATAGGATGTCCTAATGTAGGAAAATCAACTTTATTTAATAAATTATTGAAATATGAAAGATCAATAGTATCTAATATTGCAGGTACAACTAGAAATTATATAGAAGATAGTTTAATTATAAATGGGATAAAATTTCGTTTTATAGACACAGCAGGTATAAATAACAATACAAAAGATTATATAGAAAAATTAGGTATAAAAAAAACATATAATAAGATTAATAAATCTGATTTAATTTTATATGTTTTTGATGATTTAAATGAAAAATTTATATTTAAAGAAGTAAAATCCTTACAAGAAAAATATCCTAAAAAAAAAATATTTATTATTATTAATAAATATGATTTAATTAAAAAAAAAATAAAGCCAATTAATTATAAAAAAATATTTAAAATATCTGCTAAATATGGATATGGTGTTAATAATTTATTATCTGAAATAACTTTTTTTTCTAAAAAAATGACTTCTTTAAAAGAGAGGACTATAGTAATAACTCAAACAAGACATTACGAATCTTTTAAAAAAGCTATTTTTTATTTATATAAAGTGAAAAAAAATTTATATTCAATTTCTCCAGAATTTTTATCTATAGATATACGTACAGCTTTAGATTATTTAGGGAAAGTAACTGGTGAAGTAACTAACGAAGATATACTATCAAATATTTTTTCGAAATTTTGTATAGGAAAATAATTGAGGGTGATTAGCTCAGTTGGTTAAGAGTATCTGCCTTACAAGCAGAGGGTCACTGGTTCAAATCCAGTATCACCCACTATTTAATGTATATAGCAATGAAAATTGGTAAAAAATTTAAATGGCCTCCAGTTACAGAACTTTATAAATCATTAGCAACTTTTTTTGAATTATTACGGATAATATCACTTAATACTTTTACTTTTAACAATTATTCACATATTCATAATCATACTTCTTTTTCAATACTTTCTTCAACCATTGATATAAATTCTTTAATCCAAAAAACTATAGAATATGATATGGATGCAGTAGGTATAACTGATTATGGTAATATGATGGGAGTTTTTAATTTCATAAATAGAATTAAAAATATGAATGAATCAATTAAAAAAAAAATAAAACCAATTGTAGGGTGTGAATTATATATTTCATCTAATGTAGAAAAAACTGATCAAATATATAATCAAGTTTTTTTTGCTAAAAATAAAAATGGTTATGATAATTTATCAAAATTATGTTCTCATGGATTTATATATGGATATTATTCAGGAATTCCTATAATTGTAAAAAAATTAGTTAAAAAATATAAAGCTAATTTAATAGCAGTTAGTGGAGATTTAAATTCGGAAATTCCATTTACTATTTTAAATAAAGGAGAAAATGAAGCTGAAAAAGTATTTAAATGGTGGCATAATTTATTTGGAGACGATTTTTATATAGAAATATTAAGACATGGTTTAAAAGAAGAAGATCATGTAAATCAAATTCTTTTAAAATTTTCAAAAACCTTTAATGTCAAATTTATTCCACAAAATAATAATTTTTATCTTTCCCAAAAAGATTATTATGCACATGATATTTTATTATGTGTAAAAAATAGTCAAAAGCAATCTATTCCTATAGGAAAAGGTAGAGGATTTCGTTTTGGATTTACAAATAAAGAATTTGATTTTAAAAATCCAAATCAAATGTATAATCTTTTTTCAGATTTACCTGAAGCATTTGATAATTTAAAGGAATTAATAGAAAAAGTAGAATTTTATGACATTACAAATAAAATGGTATTACCAAAATTTGATATTCCCAATTTTAAGCAGAATTCTGAAAATGAATATTTAAGGGATTTAACCTATCAAGGGGCTCAAAAAAAATATTTAGATATAAATGATATAATCAAAAAAAAAATTGAATTTGAACTTTATACTATAAAAAAAATAGGATATCCGGGATACTTTCTTATAGTACAAGATTTGATCTGTAAAGCCAAAAATATAGGTATTGAAGTAGGACCTGGAAGAGGTTCTGTTGCTGGATCTGTTGTTGCTTATTGTCTAGGTATAACTAATATTGATCCAATAAAATATAATCTTCTTTTTGAAAGATTTTTAAATCCTGATCGGATATCTCTACCGGATATTGATATTGATTTTGATGATAAAGGTCGTGAAAAAATAATAGAATGGGTAGTTAATAAATATGGGAAAAATCAAGTTGCTAAAATAATAACATATGGAAAAATGGGAGCAAAATCTTCAATAAGAGATACTGCTCGCGTTTTAAATCTTCCTTTATTAGAAACAGATACCATTGCAAAAATGGTACCTAATCAATCTCTATCTCTAAAAGAGATAATAAATAAAAATATAAAAGATTTAGAAAAAAAATTAAATTATGAAGAATTAGAAAATGTAAGAAAATTAAAAAAAATTTTTCAAAAAACAAAAACTTTACAGTCTAAAATCCTTCAACAAGCTATGCTAATTGAAGGTTCTGTTAGAAATACTGGAATTCATGCATGTGGAATAATAATAACACCTTCAGATATTAAAAAATATCTACCTGTATCTACAACAAAAGATTCTAATATTTTATTAACTCAATTTGATAATGATGTTGTAGAAAAAGTGGGGTTATTAAAAATGGATTTTTTAGGATTAAGAACGCTTACTATAATTAAAGAGACATTAGATTTAATTAAAATACCTCTTAAAGAGGTTAATCTTTCTGATATTAAAACTTATAAATTATTTAAAAAGGGAGAAACAGTTGCTGTTTTTCAATATGAATCTCCTGGTATGCAAAAATATCTTAGAAGGTTAAAACCAGATAAATTTGATGATTTAATAGCTATGAATGCTTTATATCGTCCTGGCCCTATGCAGTATATTACTAATTTTATAGCACGTAAACATGGACTTGAAAAAATCTCTTATGATCTTCCTGAGCTTAAAGAATTTTTAGAAGAAACTTATGGAATTACAGTTTATCAAGAACAAGTTATGTTGATTTCACAAAAAATCTCTGGATTTAGTAAAGGAGATGCAGATCTTTTAAGAAAAGCGATAGGTAAAAAAGACAAAGATCTATTAAGAAATATAAAACAAAAATTTATTGATGGTGGTCTAAATAATGGTTATTCAAAAAATATTTTAGAAAAAATATGGAAAGATTGGAAATCTTTTGCTTCATATGCTTTTAATAAATCTCATTCTACATGTTATTCATATATAGCTTTTAAAACAGCATATCTAAAAGCACATTATCCAGCTGAATATATGGCTTCAGTATTAAGCAATAATATGCAAAATTTAAAAAATATTACTTTTTTTATTGAAGAATGTCAACGTATGGGAGTAATAGTACTTGGACCAGATATAAATGAAAGTAATTATCAATTTACTGTTCATAATATGGGATATATCCGTTTTGGAATGGGGGCTATTAAGGGGATAGGAAAATCTTCTGTTGATTCTATTCTTAAAGAAAGAATTAATAGATATAATTCTATATTTTGCTTAATAAAAAATGTGAATTTACGCTTAGTTAATAAAAAAGTTTTAGAAAATTTAGTTTTATCAGGAGCTTTTGATAATTTTAAAAAAAAAATACATAGATCTCAATATTTTGATGAAGAAAATGGATCAAATATGATAGAAAAAATTATAAAATATCAAAAATTAAAGATGAAAAATTCACTTTTAAAAGAACCACAATTTAAAAATTGTAAAAAATGGAATAATATTGATCTTTTAAAGAAAGAAAAGGAAGTAATAGGAATGTATCTAACTTCTCATCCATTGAATGAGTATGTTTATGAAACAAAATATTTTACTAATGCTTCATTATATGATATAAATCATAATCAAGAAAAAATTCTTGGAAAGAATATTAATATATGTGGAATAATATCCAAGTCATTACATAGAATATCAAAAAATAATACAAAATACATAATCTTTCTTCTAGAAGATATTAAATCTAATAAGGAATTTCAACTAATTAGAGATAATTATGATAAATATCAAAATTTAATATATGAAAATAATCTAATTTACATGAGTTTATATATTCAAAGAATGAAAAGTCAAGAAATATTTATTAAAATATTGAAAATCTTAAATCTTAAGAAAGTATTAAAACTATTAACTAAGAGTATAGAGATTATTATTAATCATTTAAATAATGATTTAATTAAAAAATTAAAAATTTTAATTTTAAAAAATTTAGGAAATCAAAAATTATATATATCAATATTTGATAATAAAAATAAAAGAAAATATTTATCAAAACATTTGATAAATATAAATCATAATTTGTTAGAAACCCTTAGTAATAAATTCAAACTAAAATTTAATTTAAAAATCAATGAAAATAACAGTTAGAATAGCTAATTCTGATGATAAAAAGTATGCTTCTATTATCTGTAAAGAAATAGAGTCTTCTGCTAAAGTTAGAGGAACTGGTATATCTAAAAGAGATCCTGAGTATATTAAAAAAAAAATGGATGATGGATTTTCTGTTATAGCATTTTTTAATGGAGATTTAGCAGGATTTAGTTACCTTGAAGTATTTGAAAATAAAAATTTTTTATCTAATTCTGGACTTATTGTATTTCCTAAATACAGGTTACATGGATTAGCTAAAATGATAAAATTAGAAATATTTAAATTATCAAAAAAAAAATTTACGAATTCGAAAATATTTAGTATTACTACTAGTCCTGCAGTAATAAAGATTAATACAGATTTAGGTTTTAATCCTGTATTATTTAGTGATTTAACTAAATCTAAAAAATTTTGGAAAGGATGTAAAAGTTGTACGAATTATGATATTCTTATTAGAAATAAAAAAAAAATGTGTTTATGTACAGGATTATTATATGATCCTAAAAAAAAAATAAATTTAAATAATTCTTTAAATAAGGGAGATAAAATCTTATTAGCATATAGTGGTGGTTTAGATACTTCATATTGTTTAAAATATTTAACTAATGAAGGATATCAAGTAATAACTATTATAATTAATACTGGAGTATTTAATAATAAAGATCTTGAATCAATTGAAAAGAGAGCTATAAATATAGGAGCTATATCTCATTATTCTATAAATGCTAAAGAATACTTTTATTCTAAATGTATAAAATATTTAGTATATGGAAATATACTTAAAAATAATACATATCCTTTATCTGTTAGTTCAGAAAGATTTTTTCAAGCTATTTTAATTGCTGAATTTGCTAAAAACTTAAACGTTAAAGCTATTTCTCATGGAAGTACAGGAGCAGGAAATGATCAAGTTAGATTTGATTTAGCTTTTCAAATTTTATGTCCTAATAAAATTATAGTTACCCCAATAAGAGATATGAAATTATCTAGAAAGGAAGAAGTTTTTTTTTTAAAAAGTAAGGGTGTAAAAATTTCTTGGAAGAAAGCTAAATATTCTATTAATAAAGGGATTTGGGGGACTAGTATAGGTGGAGAAGAAACATTAAAATCATCAACATCATTACCTGAAAAAGCTTATCCTACAAAATTATCTGAATATTCTAAAAAAATCATAGAATTAAAATTTAAAAAAGGAGAATTATTCTCTGTTAATAAGATTAAAGATTTACAAATAAACAATATTATAAAACTTGAGAAAATCTCGTCTAAATTTGCTATAGGTAGAGATTTACATGTAGGAGATACTATACTTGGAATAAAGGGGAGAGTAGGATTTGAAGCGTCTGCTGCTTTATTAATAATAAAAGCACATAAACTTTTAGAAAAACATATTTTAACTAAATGGCAAATTTCTTGTAAAGAGCAATTATCAACTTGGTATGGAAATTTATTACATGAAGCACAATATTTAGATCCGATTATGCGTGATATTGAATGTTTTTTTAAAAATACTCAAAAACGAGTAAGTGGAAAAGTAACAATATTATTAAATCCATATAGATTCGAATTAATAGGTATTGATTCAAATTTTGATATGATGAAATCTAAAATTGCTAAATATGGTGAAATTAATAATGAGTGGACTAGTGATGAGGTTAAAGGATTTATTAAAATTTTTGGAAATCAAATGAAAATTTATCATAATATAAAAAAATATGATTAAAATAGGAATTATTGGTGGGGCTGGATATACTGCAAATGAATTAATTAAAATTCTTATTAATCATCCAAAAGTTGAAATAAAAACTATAGTTAGTACTACTTATCCAGGTCTTCCGATAGAAGATATACATAAAGATCTTATAGGTGAAATAAAAAATAAGAAACTATTTAGTTTTAGTACTGAAATTAGTGATGATATTGACTTATTATTTCTTTGTATCGGTCATGGACATTCAAAAAAAATATTAAAAAATATTGATTCTAAAATCAATGTAATAGATATGAGTAATGATTTTAGAATCAATAAAAATTTTTTCTTTAAAAAAAGAATTTTTCATTATGGTTTGCCTGAATTAAATAAAAAGATTATAAATCAATCTAAGAATATTGCTAATCCAGGCTGTTTTGCAACCGCTATACAATTATCAATATTACCTCTTGCAAAAAGAAAATTATTAAAAAATAATCTACATATTAGTGCTATAACTGGATCTACTGGTGCAGGTAGAATTAATAATTCAAAATTAAATTTTAGTTTTAGAAATAATAATATCTCAACATATAATTTATTTAATCATAATCATATAAATGAAGTGATACAAACTATAAAGAAATTACAAAATAAATATGATGGAAAAATTTATTTTATTCCTTATAGGGGTGGATTTTCTAGAGGAATAATATCAACATTATATACTAGGATAGATCTTTCATTTGAAGAAGTAAAAAATCTTTATGATAGATTTTATAAAAATAATCCTTTTATTTTTATTTCTGAAAAAGAAATTCACTTAAAACAAGTTATTAATACCAATAAATGTATTTTAAATTTAAAATACATTAAAAATAAACTAATAATCACTAGTATAATTGATAATCTTATAAAAGGAGCTTCAGGACAAGCTGTTCAAAATCTTAATATTATGTATAATTTTGAAGAAACCTGTGGTTTAAAATTAAAACCTCTGGGATTATAATGAATTTATTCGATGTTTATTCTAATGAAGAGATAGAAATAATTAAAGGTAGAGGAATATATATTTATGATAAATATAATCAAAAATATTTGGATTTTTATGGTGGACATGCTGTAATTTCAATTGGTCATTCTCATCCTAGATACGTAAATAATCTAAAAAAACAGATAAAGAAAATTTCTTTTTATTCTAATTCTATAAAAATCCCTGAACAAGAAAAATTAGCTAGTCTGCTACTAGATAGATCAGGGTATTATGATTATAAAGTTTTTTTATGTAATTCTGGAGCAGAAGCAAATGAAAATGCTCTTAAAATTGCGTCTTTTCATAACAACAAAAAAAAAATAATAGCATTTAAAAAATCTTTTCATGGCCGTACTAGTGGAGCTATTTCAATTACAGATAATAATAAAATTATTACTAAATTTAATTTACAACATAAAGTAAAATTTATTGATTATAAAAATCTCGATTTCTTAGAAGAAGAATTAAAAAAACAAGATATTTGTGCTGTTATTTCAGAAGGAATACAAGGGATAGGAGGGATAATTGATCCAGGGATGTTTGTTTTTAACAAAATAGATTTTTTATGTCGTAAATATAATACTATTTTTATAGTAGATGAAATACAAAGTGGTTATGGTAGAACCGGATTATTTTTTGCCCATCAAAATTCTGGGATTAAACCAGATATAATTACTATTGCTAAAGGTATGGGAAATGGATTTCCAATAGGAGGGGTTATTATAAGTTCTAAATTTAAACCATTTAATGGTATGTTAGGAACTACATTTGGTGGAAACTATTTAGCTTGTTCTTCTGGAATTTCGGTTTTAGAAATTATAAAAAAGGAATGTCTTATATCTAATGCAAAAAAAATGGGAGAAATATTTATTAATTCTTTAAAACAGATTGATGAAATTAAAGAAATAAGAGGAAAGGGTCTTATGCTAGGGATTAATTTTAATTTTAAAGTTAAAAAATTAATAAATTTTTTATTAAAAAAAGAAAAAATTTTTGTAGGATCTTCTTTAGATAAAAATCTAATAAGATTATTACCTCCTCTTACTATAAAAGAAAAACATATAAAAAACTTTATTATAAGATTAAAAAAAGCATTGTATTTTTTAAAAAATGATAAATAAAAATGCAAAATTTATTTTAGAGGATGGTAGTCTTTATGAAGCTTATAGTTTTGGTTATGAAAAATCCTCAGCTGGAGAAATTGTTTTTAATACTTCAATGACTGGTTATAATGAAAGTTTAACTGATCCTTCTTATAAAGGCCAAATATTAGTTTATACTTATCCATTAATTGGAAATTATGGAATTCCTAAAATAATTTCAGAAAAAAAAAATATAAAAAAATTTTTTGAATCAAATAATATTCATGTTTCTGGATTAATTACATCTTATTATTTAGATTCTGCATTCCACTGGAATATGTATAAAAAATTATCATATTTTTTAAAAATAAATAATACAGTAGGGATCTATGGAATAGATACAAGATCACTTACAAAAAAACTTAGAGATAAAGGAACTATGTTAGGAAAAATTATCATCTCAGATAATGTAAAATTTTATAATCCAGATAACTATAATTTAGTAGATAAGGTATCTATAAAAAAAAAAACAATATATGGGGATGGAAAACAGAAAATTTTGCTTATAGATTGTGGAGTAAAAAATAATATTATTAGATGTTTTTTAGAAAGAGATTGCACTGTAATAAGAGTTCCTTGGAATTATAATAATTTGATAAATGAAGAATATGATGGTTTATTTATTTCTAATGGTCCAGGAAATCCAAAAGGATATAAAACTACAATAAATAATATTAGTAAAGCTTTTATTTGTAATAAACCGATTTTTGGTATATGTTTAGGAAATCAATTATTAGGTCTTGCTGCTGGTTTTTATACACATAAACTTAAATATGGTCATAGAAGTAATAATCAACCTGTAATTTTATCAGGAACTAATAGGTGTTTTATAACTTCACAAAATCATGGATATGTAATAGATTCAAATAAAATTCCAAATGGATGGAAAATTTTTTTTAAAAATTTAAATGATAATACTTGTGAAGGATTAATAAATTATGAGAAAAATTTTATTTCAGTTCAATTTCATCCGGAAGCATCAAGTGGACCTACTGATAGTCAATTTCTTTTTGATGTATTTTTGAATTTTATAAAAACAAATAATAATTGAAATTAGAAAAAGTATTAGTGATAGGATCCGGTGCCTTGAAAATAGGAGAAGCTGGAGAATTTGATTATTCTGGAACACAAGCTTTAAAAGCTCTTAAGGAAGAAAAGATTTTTACGATTTTAGTAAATCCTAATATTGCTACAGTTCAAACATCTGAAAAAATAGCTGATAAAATTTATTCATTACCTATTACACCTTTTTTTGTTGAAAAAATAATTAAAAGAGAAAAACCACAAGGAATATTTATTTCATTTGGTGGGCAAACAGCTTTAAATTGTGGAATTGAATTATATAATTCTGGCGTGTTTAAAAAAAACAATGTCAAAGTTTTAGGAACTCCTATATCCTATATTATTAAAAGTGAAGATCGTGATATATTTAGACAAATGTTAATTAATAGAGGCATAAATATAGCTAAAAGTATAGCTGTAAATTCTGTATCTGAGGCTATAGATGCATCTAATGAAATAGTATTTCCTTTAATTATTAGATCTGCTTATGCTCTGGGGGGTTTGGGGAGTGGATTGGCTAAAAATGTATATGAATTTAAAAAAATATCAAGTGTTGCATTATCTTATTCTTCTCAAATTCTTATAGAAGAATCTCTAAAAGGTTGTAAAGAAATTGAATATGAAGTTGTAAGAGATATTTATGATAATTGTATTACTGTATGTAATATGGAAAATATAGATCCTATAGGAATTCATACTGGAGATAGTATTGTAGTTGCTCCTTCTCAAACATTGAATAATATAGAATATAATAAATTACGATTTCTTGCTCTAAAAATAGCTAGATATTTTAATATAATAGGTGAATGTAATGTTCAATTTGCTTTGTCTAATAATTCATATAAATATAATGTTATTGAGATAAATGCTCGTTTATCAAGATCAAGTGCTTTAGCTTCTAAAGCGACAGGATATCCTTTAGCCTTTATAGCTGCTAAATTAGCATTAGGATATGGATTATATGAATTAAAAAATACTGTTACTAAATTAACCTCTGCATTTTTTGAACCAGCTTTAGATTATATTGTTTGTAAAATACCCCGTTGGGATTTAAATAAATTTTCTGGCGTATCTACTAAAATTGGTAGTAGTATGAAAAGTGTAGGTGAGTTAATGTCTATAGGTGGTTCGTTTGAAGAAGCTTTTCAAAAAGGACTTAGAATGTTAGATTTAGGGTTATATGGATTGATCAATCCATTTAAAAATAAAAAAAATCTAAAATCAGTAATAAAGATTTTAAAATCTCCTAAATATAATAGAATAGAAGTGATTGAGGATGCATTTGAAAATGGATTATCAGTAGATAATCTAACATATATTACAAATATAAATCCTTGGTTTCTTTCTAGATTAGAAAATCTTTTTAAAACTAAAAAAAAAATCCAATCTTTTTATAATTTCAATTATATTCCATATGAATTATTATATCAATCAAAAAAAAAAGGATTTTCAGATAATCAAATTGCAGGACTTATATCTTCATCAATTTATGAAGTACCGTCAATAGCAAAGATTATAAGAAATTATAGGAATCAAAAAAATATAATCCCCTTTGTAAGGCAAATTGATACATTAGCATCTGAATATCCATCAAAAACTAATTATTTATATTTAACTTATAATGGAGAACATCATGATATTTCGTATTATGAAAATAATAAATCAATTGTGATTTTAGGATCAGGTGTATATAGAATTGGTAGTAGTGTTGAATTTGATTGGTGTTGTGTTAGTGGATTAGATTTTTTAAAAAAAGAAGGATATCGTTCAGTAATAATAAATTATAATCCAGAAACAGTAAGTACAGATTTTGATGTCTGTGATAGATTATATTTTGAAGAACTTAGTTTCGAAAGAGTATTAGATATAATAGAATTAGAAAATCCTGAAGGAACTGTTATCTCTATGGGGGGACAAATTCCAAATAATTTATCATTAAATCTTTATAAAAAAAAACTAAAAATATTAGGTACTTCTCCAATTAATATAGATGAAGTAGAAGATAGATATAAATTTTCTAAATTTCTAGATAAATTAGATATAGTTCAACCAAAATGGAAAGAATTATCTAATCTTTCTGATGTTTATAATTTTATTAAATTAGTAGGATTTCCTCTTCTTATAAGACCTTCTTATGTCTTATCTGGAGCTGCTATGAATATAGTTTTTGATAAAAGTAATTTAGATTTCTGTTTAAAACAGGCTAAAACAATATCTCATAACTATCCTATAGTTATAACTAAATTTATAGAAAATGCAAAAGAAATAGAATTAGATGCTGTTGCTAATAATGGGAAAATTATCTATAATGCTATTTCAGAACATATAGAATATGCAGGTGTTCATTCTGGAGATGCAACATTAGTATATCCTCCTCAAAATCTTTCATTAAATACTATCAAAAAAATCAAAAATATTTCCAAAAAAATAGCTAAAAGATTTAATATTTCCGGTCCATTTAATATCCAATTTTTGTATAAAAACAAAAACATCCAAGTCATTGAATGTAACTTAAGAGCTTCAAGAAGTTTTCCTTTTATATCAAAAGTATCACATTTTAATATAGTAGAATTAGCTATGAAAGTACTTTTAAAATCTAAAAAGTTTTATAAAACAAAATCTAATTTTTTAACAATTAATTATGTCGGTGTAAAATCTTCACAATTTTCCTTTTCTAGGCTTGAAGGGTCAGACCCAATATTAGGTGTAGATATGGTATCTACAGGAGAAGTAGGATGTTTAGGGTATACTTTTAATGAAGCTTTAATAAAATCTATGTTATCTGTTGGATATAATATCCCCAAAAAAAAGATATTTATTTCTATAAATTCTATAAAAAATAGAAAAATAATGTTTAATTATATTAAATTATTAATTTTAAATAATTATATGATTTTTTCTAAAAATGGAACTTATAATTTTTTTATTGAGAATAATATTCTTTGTAAGAAGATTGATGATACAATTGATAATTTAAAAACAATAGATCTTATTATTAATATAACATATAAAAATAATAAAAATGATTATTTAATTAGACGTGCAGCTATAGATTTTAATATTCCTTTATTAACTAATATTTGCTTAGCAAGAGCATTTATAATTTCATTTTGTGAAATTAAATCATTTAAAAGAATTCCGATATTACCTTGGAATAGTTATAAATAATGAAACAATTTATTAGTGTAAATGATGTAAAAGATGTTAAAAAACTTATCTATAAAGCTATAGAATTTAAAAAAAATCCTTTTCTTTCAAAAACAATTGGGAATAATAAAACTATTGGATTGGTGTTTTTTAATCCTAGTTTAAGAACACGTTTAAGTAGTCAAAAAGCAGCTTTTAATATAGGTTGTAATACTTGGATATTAAATATAAATTCAGATTCTTGGAAAATAGAAACATCTGATGGTTCAGTTATGAATTCTACACATACACAAGAACATATTAAAGAAGCTATAGGTGTAATGAGTTTATATTGTGATATCTTAGCTGTAAGAACATTTCCAGGTCTTATTGATAGAGAATATGATTATCAAGAAATATTACTTAAAAAAATAATCAACTATTCAAAAGTATCAGTAGTTAATCTTGAAAGTGCAACTTTACATCCCTTACAATCATTAGCAGATTTAATTACAATTGAAGAATTTAAAAAAAAACAAAAACTAAAAATAGTTTTAAGTTGGGCCCCTCATATAAAAGCATTACCTCAATCAGTTCCAAATTCGTTTATAGAATGGGTAAAACAACTTAAAAATATAAAATTATATATTACTAATCCAGATGGATATAATTTGAATAGTCATTTGACAAATGGAATAAAATTTATTAAAAATCAAAATGAAGCCTTTAAAGATGCTGATTTTATATATGCCAAAAATTGGAGTAGTTATGATAATTATGGTAAGATTCTTTGTAAGGATTTATCTTGGACTATCACAAATAAAAAAATGAAATTATCGAATAATGCTAAATTTATGCATTGTTTACCAGTAAGAAGAAATTTAGTAGTAGAAGATTCTGTTTTAGATGATAAAAATTCCATTGTTTTAAATCAAGCAGAAAATCGAATTTTTGCTACACAAACAGTCTTTCTAGAAATCTTAGATATGATATGATTAATGTCGTTAAAATTGGGGGGGATATTATAGAGGATAAAAAAATATTAATTTATTCTTTAAAAGAATTTTCTAAATTAGATGGATATAAAATCCTAGTTCATGGAGGAGGAAAAATAGCTGATGGTTTTTCTAAAAAAATGGGATATCATCAGAAAATGATAAATGGTAGACGTATTACAGATAAAACTACATTAGATATAGTAGTAATGACATATTCTGGGATTATAAATAAAAAACTAGTATCCAACTTACAAAGTTTAGGATTAAATTCTATAGGATTTTCTGGAGCTGATGGAAATCTAGTTAAATCATATAAACGGCCTGTTAAAGATATAGATTATGGATATGTTGGGAATTTAAAAAAAAAAAATAGCATTAATACTGATTTAATAAAATTTTTGTTTAAAATTGGTATAATTCCTGTTTTATCTCCTATTACTCATGATGGAAATGGAAATCTATTAAATACAAATGCAGATACGATAGCTTCTTATTTAGCTATTTCTTTATCAAAAGATTATAAAGTAATTTTAACATATTGTTTTAATAAAATTGGTATATTAAATAATTTAAATGATGAAAAATCATATTATTCTAATATAGAAGAAAATTTATTTAATAAATTAAAAATTAATAATATTATTAATAAAGGAATGATTCCAAAATTAGAAAATGCTTTTTTTGCATTAAAAAATGGAGTTTATAAAGT
The DNA here is from genome assembly GCF_024818015.1 of Candidatus Karelsulcia muelleri. Taxonomy (GTDB): domain Bacteria; phylum Bacteroidota; class Bacteroidia; order Flavobacteriales; family Blattabacteriaceae; genus Karelsulcia; species Karelsulcia muelleri_C. The sequence goes on from NZ_CP093908.1 coordinate 105,286, forward strand.
AAAAATATCTAATCCTAAATATACAAAAAAAACTATTTTATGTCTGTAATAGATTTAAAAAATCTAAAAAAAGAATGTATTAAGTTATTAAAAAAACTGATTTCCACCCCTTCTCTCTCAAAAGAAGAACACAAAACTGCAGATATACTAGAATCTTTTTTAAGAAAAAGAAAATTAAATCCAAAAAGAAAAGATAATAATCTATGGATTGAAAATCATAATTACGATAATGATCATTATACAATCCTATTAAATTCTCATCATGATACTATTAAACCGTCTAACGGATGGGAGACAGATCCATTTCTAGCTAAAGAATATGGAAATAAAATTATTGGATTAGGAAGTAATGATGCAGGAGGTTCTGTTGTTTCATTGATTGCAACTTTTATTTATATTAATAGTTTACCTAAATTTAAATATAAACTTATACTTATTATAAGTGCTGAAGAAGAAATTCGTGCCACAAGAGGAGTAGAAAGTATATTATGTAATTTAGGTAAAATAAATTTAGGTATTATAGGAGAACCTACAAATATGCAGATGGCAATAGCTGAAAAAGGATTAATTGTTTTAGATTGTTTATCTATTGGAACAACTGGTCATGCTGCAAGATTTGAAGGTATAAATGCCTTATATCTTGCAATAGATGACATAATCTGGTTAAAAAATTATGTTTTTCAAAACCAATCCGATTTATTAGGAAATATAAAATTAACCGTAACAAAAATCCAATGTGGTATACAGAGAAATGTTATACCAGATACTTGTTATTTTACTGTAGATATTAGAACTAATGAAATCTATTCTCATGAATATATTCTAAATAAAATTAAAAAAAATCTAAAGTCTAAAATAATATCAAGTTCTTATAGACTTAAATCATCTTATATAGATCCTAATCATAATATTGTAAAAACAGCTAAAAATCTTAATATCAAAATCTTTGGATCTCCCACTTTATCTGATCAAAGTGTAATGAATTTTACGACAGTAAAACTAGGAGTAGGGGATAGTTCCCGTTCTCATACTCCTAATGAGTATATACTTAGATCAGAAATAGAGAATGGAATTGACTTATATATCAATCTTTTACTTTTACTTAATTTAAGGTCTGGTAGTTCAGATGGTTAGAATACGTGCCTGTCACACACGAGGTCATGGGTTCGAATCCCATCCAGACCGCCTTGTGACCTGTCTCGAGACCGCCTTGTGACCTGGCTGGGTCTCGAACCCAGGACCCTTACATTAAAAGTGTAATGCTCTACCAACTGAGCTACCAAGTCATGTCATTATTTCTAAATATAATTTTTTTTTGATTTAAAATCAAATGATTTTTAAAATAATCCTAATAGGATATATGGGGTCTGGAAAGACAACTATAGGTAAAAAATTGGCTAATAATTTAAATCAGAAATTTTATGATTTAGATCAAAAAATTATAAAATATACTAAAAAAAGTATCTCTGAGCTATTTGAAATATATGGTGAAAAAAAATTCAGAAAGTTAGAATTTAATATTTTAAATTGTTTTTTTAAAACCAAAAAATCCTATATTTTATCAGTAGGGGGGGGGACTCCTTGTTATAAACATAACATGTTTTTAATGAAAAAAAATTCAAAAATCATTTATTTAAATGCTGAAATAAATACGTTATTTACCCGTATTTTAAATCAAAAAGAAAATAGACCTTTAATATCAAAATTATCTAATAATGATTTATATCATTTTATTTGTGATTCTTTGAGGAAAAGATTTTTTTTTTATAAAAAAGCTGATTCTACAATCTATATAGAGAATAAATCATTTTTAGATATAGTAAAAGAAATAAAATATGTTTTATAAACAACATTTTTTAAAAATTATAAATCAAAAATTTTATTTAAAAAATAAAATAATCTATGTATCAGTTAGTTCTGGATTAGATAGTATGGTTCTTTTAGATGTTCTTATTCAAATTTTGAATTTGACAATTTGTGTAATACATTGTAATTTTAACCTAAGAGGTACGGATTCTGATAAAGATGAATTGTTCATACAAGAATTTTGTTTAAAACACAAAATTTTGTTTAAATCTAAAAATTTCAATTTGAATCCGAATCCGAATACAATTAAAAGAAATTTTTCAATTCAAATGATGGCTCGAAAATTTAGATATGATTGGTTTAAATATTTATTAAATAATTCATATTGTGATTATATAGCTTTAGGGCATAATTTAGATGATTCAATAGAAACTTTTTTTATTAATCTTATTAGAGGTACTGGGATAAAAGGATTAATAGGAATTAATCATTTTCAAAAAAAAATTATTAGACCTTTCTCTTTTTTTTCTAAAAAAGAAATCATATCATATGCACAAGAAAATAATATTAAATGGCGTGAAGATAATAGTAATTATGATCATAAATATTTAAGAAATAGAATTAGATTTTTTTTAAAACCAATTTTAGATTATAAATTTTCTAATGGTTTTAAAAAATCTATAAAATATTTAGATTATGAATCTGTATGTTCTAAAACCCATATCGATTATATTTATAATTCAATTACAATTGAAAAAAACAAATCTCCATTTTTCTTGAAAATAGATATCAAAAAATTATTAATTTTATATCCAATAAATACATATTTATTTAAAATATTTAATATCTATGGATTTAGTAATCCTAAAGATTTAAAAAAAATTTTAAATTCTAAATCAGGAAAAAAATTCTTTTCAAAAAACTATTGTCTTATTAGAGAGAAAACTACTTTAGTTGTAGTAGAATCAATATTATCTACATAATATAGATACTACTTTTTTTATATAAAAATGAAATGAATTATATAATAGATTTTATAAATCTTTCTAGACTTTTTTCTAAATAAGACTTTTTAATAGCTTTTATAAAAGCACTTCCAATAATTGCTCCTTCAGCATATTTAAATGCTAAATTTAATGATTTTTTATCACAGATTCCAAATCCAATAAGTTTAGGAACATTTATTTCTTTTATTCTTTCTAGAAATGATAAATTTATATTATTTTTAGTACCTGTAGTAGAATTAGATGAAACTATATATAAAAAATAATCAGTAATACTACTTAACATTTTAATACGTTTTAAAGATGTTTGAGGAGTAATTAAAACTATAAATGCTAATTTATATTTTTTAAATATTTTTTTATATTTATTTAGGTAAATCCTTGGAGGTAAGTCTGGGAAAATTAATCCAGATACACCAGATTTTCTACAATCTTCTAAAAATTTTATTTCACTATATTTGATAAATTGATTATAATATCCCATTAATATTATTGGAATCTTTATATATTTTTTTACTTTTTTAAGTTTAGAAAATAAAACTGATAGATTCATACCATTTTTTAAAGATTTTGTATTACTTTTTTGGATTATCTTTCCATCTGCTAATGGATCAGAATATGGTATTCCAATTTCTACTATATCTATCTTTAGATTTTGTAATATTTTTAATATAAGTGGCATACTATCTATAGATGGATAGCCAGCAGTGAAATATATATTTAATATATTTTTTTTTTTATTTATAAATAATCTTTTTATTTTATTCATTATTTATTTTCAATATGTTTTATATATGTATCCATATCTTTATCACCTCTCCCAGACAGATTTATGATTACCAAATCCTTTTTTTGAAATGAAAGTTTTTTTAAACTAGCTATAGCATGAGCACTTTCTAATGCTGGGATTATTCCTTCTAAAGATGATAGTTCAATTCCAGCTTCTATAGCCTCAAAATCTGTAACACTTATAAAAGTAGCACGGTTTTTATAAAATAAATTTGCATGCATAGGACCTATACCTGGATAATCAAGTCCAGCAGATATAGAATAAGGTTCTAATATTTGTCCATATTTATCTTGCATAAGTATAGTCATACTCCCATGTAATACCCCTCTAGAGCCTTTTTGTATTGTTGCTGCTGTTTTATTAGTATTTAATCCTAATCCTGATGCTTCTACTCCTATTAACTTAACATATTCATCATCTAAAAAATGATAAAATATACCTGCAGCATTACTTCCCCCACCTAAACAAGCAATTATATAGTTAGGTAGTATACCTGATTCTTTTTCTTTTAATTGTTCTTTTATTTCTTCACTAATAATTGATTGAAAGTAAGATACCATTCTAGGATATGGATCTGGCCCCACTGCTGACCCGATCATATAATAACAATCTGGATTATTAATCCAATATCTAATAGCTTCATTTACTGAATCTTTTAATGTTTTGCTTCCACTATTAACAGCTATTATGTTAGCCCCTAACATTTTCATCCTATATACATTTTGTATTTGTCGTTTTATATCTACTTCTCCCATAAAAATGGTACATTTTAATCCTAATAAAGAACAAATAGTGGAAGTAGCCACACCATGTTGACCTGCACCTGTTTCTGAAATAATATTTTTTTTTCCAATTTCTTTAGCTAATAACGCTTGACCAATTGTATTATTGATTTTATGAGATCCAGTATGATTTAAATCTTCTCTTTTTAAATAGATTTTAGCTCCATATATTTTAGATAAATTTTTACAATAAAACAAAGGAGACGGTCTTCCTACATAATTATGTAATAAGATTTTTAGTTTTTTTTTAAAACTATTATTGTTTCTAATTTTATTATATTCATTTTTTAAATAATTTATATTATTATATAGCATTTCCGGTATATACGCACCTCCAAAATTTCCATAAAATCCATGATAATCTGATAAATATTTATATTTTATTCTAGAAATGAATTTTTTCAACAAATTAAAATTTTTTAATCCAGGTTTGTTTTCAAAACAACTATTTAAATCTATTCCTAATAATTTGGGGATATTTAAATTATTGATTTTATCAAAATCATTTGAATTTATACCTCCACTTAAAATAAATGGTACTTTAAAGTTATAATTATCAATTTTTTCCCAAAAAAATTTTTTTCCAGTACCTCCATAGAGGTTTGATTTAAAGTCAAATAAAAAATATTTTACATGATCTATATATTCTTTTATTTTTTCGAAATCAAAATTATGATCTATTCCAAAAGATTTAATTATTTTAATTCCCTTTTTAGAAATATTCCTACAATAATAAGGACTTTCGTCCCCATGTAATTGGACAAAATCTAAATTATTTTTTAGACTTAATTTTAATAATTTATCTTCTTTTTCATTTACAAAAACACCAACTTTTGAAATACCAATAGTGTCAGGAGCTAAAAAATTATCTCCTACAAATCTAGGAGATTTTTCAAAAAAAATGAATCCTATAAAATCAGGGTATAAATCAATTATCGATGATATATTATTATAGTATTTTAATCCACAGATTTTTATTTTTTTAAACATAAAAAATATTTTTTATAAACTTTTTACAGTAATTCCCTGGATTAAAGGATGACAGAAATTTTTCTCCTATTAAAAAACCATTAAATCCTAAATTATATAAATCAATTATATTTTCTATATTAGAAATTCCACTTTCAGTGATAATCTGAAATTTTTTAGGGATTAATGAATCTAATTTTTTAGAAAGATGAATATCTACATTAAATGTAGATAAATCTCTATTATTTATTCCTAATATATCTATATCATAAGATATTTTTGATATATCTTTTTTATCATGTAATTCTAATATTACTTCTAAACCTAAACTTTTAGCTAAAGTAGATAAAAATTTAATTTTTTTTTGATCTAAAATTTTAGCTATTAATAATATTGCATCTGCGCCTATAGCTTTTGAATGAATAATTTGATGTTCGTCAATTAGAAAATCTTTTCTTAAGATTGGAATAAATATCTTTTTACGGATTTTTGATAAATCTTTACTACTTCCTAAAAAAAATTTGTTATCAGTAAGTATAGATATTCCAATAGATCCTGCTTCTTGATATTCTTTACAAATTTTATCTAAAATCATATTTTTATTGTTAAAATCTTTAGATGGAGATTTTCTTTTAAATTCTGAAATTATTCCAATATTATTATATTTAATTCTTTCTTTTAAAGAAAGACATTTTCTTTTAAAGATTTTTTTTTTTTCAAGTGATTGAATACTATATTTTTTTATATCTCTTATTATATCTTTTTTTTTTCTTTCTATAATTTTTTTTATAAAATTCATTATATTTCTAAAAATTTTTTGAATATTTTCTTTGCTTTACCGCTTTTTAAGGCTTCTTGTGCTTTATAATAATTAGTAGTAATACTACATTCATTTAATAAGCTAAGTGCAAAAGAAGCATTAATTGAAACAACATCATTTTGATATACAGTTCCATTACCAGATATTATATCTAAAAATATACGTGTATTTTCTATATTATTTTTCCCTCCTTTTAAGTCTAAAGGATTCATTTTTTTTATACCAAAATCTTCTGGATCAAATATATGTTCCCCTTGGTTATCATAACATTTTAAAACGGATGTTAAAGAAATTTCATCATATCCATCTAAACTATGGACTATTGAATAATTTTTATCAGTTTCTTGATATAAATAATAGTATAGTCTAGCTAATTCTAAATCACTTACACCAAGTAACTGATTTTTTGTATTACTAGTATTTAATAATGGGCCTAACATATTAAAAAATGTTTTTATTCCAAGGTTTTTTCTAACCTCTGTTACTTTTTTAAGTGTTGGATGAAACAAATGAGAATGTAAATAACAAATACCTACTTTTTCTAATTGTTTTTTTAATTTTTCTTCTTTAGACGTAAACTTAGATTGTAATATTTCAAATATATTAGAAGATCCTGTTACAGATGATGAACTATAACTACCATGTTTAATAACTTTTTCTCCTAAGCTTGCTACTATAAAACATGATAAAGTTGAAATATTGAAAGTATTTTTATTATCTCCACCAGTTCCTACTATATCTATAGCATTATATTCTTTTAAATTTAATTTAATAGATAATTCAATTAAAGCTTGACTAAACCCTTTTATTTCTTCTAATGTTGGAAATCTCATATTATATATTGCAGATATAGCGGCTATTTGATTATGATTAAATTTATCTTGATATAAAGATATCAAAACATTTTCAGCATCTTCTTTACTAAGAGTTTTATGCTCAAATAAATAATTTAATATATCTTTCATTTTTTTAACCAATTTTCTATTATTTTAAAACCATATGGTGTTAAAATTGATTCAGGATGAAATTGAACTCCACTAACATCATAGTTTTTATGACGTATAGCCATAATTTCTTTTTCTGAACCTAAAGCAGTTATTTTTAAATCTGATGGAAACATATCTTGTGATATTACCCAAGAATGATAACGGCCAACTTTGATTTTTTTAGGGATTTTATTAAATAAAATTTCTTTATCATCTATAATTTCTATTAAACTGGAAACTCCATGATATATTTTATTAGAATTTATTAATTTTCCACCAAAAACTTCAGCTATTGCTTGTTGACCTAAACACACACCGAAAATACTTTTACTATCCGCGTATCTTTTTATAAGAGGTTTAAGAATATTAGCATCATCTGGGACCCCTGGTCCTGGTGATAAAATAATTTTATTAAAATTTTCAATTTTATTTAAATTGATCTGATCATTTCTGTAAACTTCTACTTTTGCATCAGTTATTTTTTTTACAATATGTACAATATTATATGTAAAAGAATCATAATTATCTAATACTAATATTTTTTTCATTTTACTTTAAAAGATTTTTTGCTAATTCTATAGCATTATTTAATGCCATAAGTTTATTATTAACTTCTTCTAATTCTTTATCTGCTTTAGAGCCATAAACTATTCCTGCTCCAGCTTGAAAAAAAAGAATATTATTTTTACTTATAAAAGATCTTATAATGATAGCGGTATTTAGATTACCATCTAATCCAAAAAATCCTATTGCTCCACCATATATACCCCTATTTATTTTTTCAATATTATCTATTAATTTCATAGCTTTATATTTTGGCGTACCTGAAAGAGTTCCAGCAGGAAAAGTATCACCAAATACTTTTATTAAAGAGATTTTTTTTTTAAAAATACAAGAAACTTTTGATACCATATGCAATACATGGGAAAAATATTGAACTTCTTTATAATTATCAACAATAACATTTCTAGAATTTTTACTTAAATCATTTCTTGCTAAATCTACTAACATTACATGTTCAGCATTTTCTTTAGGATCTTTAATCAATTTTTTAGCTAATTTTTTATCTTTTTCATCATTACCTGATCTTTTAATTGTCCCAGCTATTGGATTAATATAGGCTTTATTATTTTTAACTAGAATTTGAGATTCTGGAGATGATCCTAAAAGTTTATAATCTCCATAATCAAAATAAAATAAATAAGGAGATGGATTTATAGATCTTAAAGCTCTATAAACATTAAATTCATCACCTTTAAATTTTTGTTTGAATTGTCTAGAAATTACAATTTGAAAAACATCTCCTTTAATACAGGCTTTTATTCCAGAAGAAACCATTTTTTTATATTCATCATCTGTTATATTAGAGTATTTTTTACCTATAGGATTAAAAGTAAAATAAGAATAATTTTTATTATATACTAAATCAATAATTAGATTGATTGATGTCTCATTTTTTTCAGAAAATTTATGTTCTACTATATACAGTTCATTATAAAAATGTTTAAAAATAATTAAATTTGCATAAAATCCAAATCTTATTTGAGGTACATCATATGATTTATTTAGAAATGAATTAAATTTTATATTTTCAAAAAATTGTACACTATCATAAGATGTATACCCATAAAAACCAGAATAAGGACTACAATTATTTGTGCTATAAAATTTTTTAATAAAATTATCCAAATAAAACTGTATAGAAGTAGGAGAAGAACTATCTATAGATAGATTAGATTTTTTATTATCTGGATATAAGATTTTAATTTTCTTATTATGAATTCTAATTTCAGATATTAAATTAATACAAATTATAGAAGAATGATTTTTAGTAGTTTGATAATCTGAAGATTCTAATAATAATAAGTTAGAAAATTTATCTCTTAATTTTAAATATAGCTCGACAGGAGTTGAAATATCAGCTAATAATTTCTTTTGAATAGTTTTAAAACTAAATTTATACATGTTATGAAAAAAGTATATTTTGATAATGCAGCAACAACTCCTATGAGGAAACAAGTTATTAACTATATGATTTCATATTTAAAAGAATCATTGGGAAATCCATCTTCTATTCATAGTTTGGGTATAAAAACTAGGTCTAATCTTGAATATTCAAGAATAAATATAGCTAATATATTAAATGCAGATCCTTCTGAAATTATTTTTACGTCTTCTGGTACAGAAGCTAATAATCTTATATTACGGAGTTGTATAAACGATTTAAAGATCAAGTATATTATTACTTCAAATATTGAACATAAATCAATTTTAGAAACTTTAAATGACTTATCTAGAAAAGATGGTGTTGTAATTTATTTTGTGAAATTAAACAATAATGGGATTCTAGATCTAAATGATCTAGAGAAAAAATTAAAAAAGAATAATCATTCACCTATTTTAGTAAGCCTAATGTATGTTAATAATGAAATTGGAAATATATTGGATATATATTCTGTATGTAACATTTGTAAAAAATATAAAGCTTATTTTCATTCAGATACTATTCAGGCTATTGGACATTATAATTTAGATATTAAAAAATTAAATATTGATTTTGCTTGTGGTAGTGCACACAAATTCAATGGTCCGATGGGGATAGGTTTTGCTTTTATAAGAAAAGGATTAAATATTAAAGCAATTATTACTGGAGGTTCTCAAGAAAGAGAGACTCGTGCTGGGACAGAAAATATTTATGGTATATTAGGAATGTCTAAAGCTATTTCAATAGCTAATATTAATCTTAAAAAAGAAAAAAAATATATAGAAAATCTTAAAAAATATTGTATTAAGCAACTGAAAAAATCAATACCAGGAATTAGATTTAATGGATTATCAGATTCTACTATTAAAAGTATATATACAATTTTAAATATAGCTATTCCTAAAAAAGATAATATGATATCTTTTAATTTAGATTTAAAGGGTGTAATTGTATCTCAAGGTAGTGCATGTAATTCATATAAAGTGTCTCATGTCATTAAAATTTTATTGAATAATAAAAAAATGAATAAATCATCATTTATAAGAATATCATTCGGATTTTTGAATAAAAAAAAAGATATTGATATTTTAATTTCATGTCTAAAAGACATTTAGGGGCTATACCTTATAATTAATTTAATTATATTTATTTTAAATGATTACGATTTGCATATGTTATTACATAATCTTGAAAATGAATCTAAAAAAAATAATTATTCATATTATGAATCATCAGATTTTAAACCTTTAATTGAAAAATACAATAGAATTAAATATTCTGTAACAGAATATATATATATACTTACTGTAAAAAATGTAGTTTTCTTTCCAGATGTAGTAATACCTATTACAGCTGTAAAACAAAAATCAATTAATTTATTTAAATCTGCATATTCTACTTATAAAAAAATTGGAATTTTAACTAAACAATATTTTAATACTACATTTAATATTGCTAAATTCAATATTCCATCCCTCTCTCTCTATTCATTTAATAAACAGATATTTTCTAATAGCAAGACTAAAGACATATATTATATAGGTACAGTAGCTAAAATATTAAAATTCTTAATAATGCCTGATGGTAATACTACGGTAATATTACAAGGGATTAGTAGATTTAAAATCATTAAACTAATACAAGTTTATCCTTATTTTAAGGCTGAAATAATATATTTAAAAGACGAAAAGCCCCAAAAAAAAGATAAAGAATATCTAATATTAATAGATTCTATTAAAGAAATAGCAATAAAAATTATACAAGATAATTATAATCTTCCTTCAGAATCTAGTTTTGCAATTAGTAATATAGAAAGTAAATCATTTCTTATAAATTTTGTTGCATCTAATCTTAATATAGAAATTAAGAATAAACAAATTCTTTTAGAATATGATTTTCTTAAACAAAGGGCAATAGAAACTTTTCGTTTTCTAAATATAGAATATGAAAAAATTAAACTAAAAAACGAGATTCAATCTCGTGTTAGATATGATATTGATCAACAACAAAAAGAATATTTTTTAAATCAACAAATAAAAGCTCTTCAAGAAGAATTAGGAGATTTTTCATATGAAAAAGAAGTAGAGGTATTAAGAATTAAATCATATAAAAAGAATTGGTCTAAAGAAGCTCAAAAGAAATTTGATAGAGAATTAAGTAAATTTCAACGTACTAATCCACAAATGCCGGAGTATACAATATTACGTAATTATTTAGATTTAATGTTAGATTTACCCTGGAAAAAGTATTCTCAAGATAATTATGATTTATACCGTGCACAAAAAATCCTTGATAAGGATCATTTTGGAATTGAGAAAGTGAAAGAAAGAATAATAGAATATTTATCTGTTCTAAAACTTAAAGGAGATCTTAGATCACCTATACTTTGTTTTTATGGACCGCCAGGTGTAGGGAAAACTTCTTTAGGAAGATCAATTGCTTCTGCATTAAATAGAAAATATGTTCGGATCTCTTTAGGAGGATTAAATGATGAAGCTGAAATTAGGGGACATAGAAAAACTTATATAGGTGCTATGCCTGGAAGAGTATTACAATCAATAAAAAAAGCTGGAACATCTAATCCTGTGTTTGTATTAGATGAAATTGATAAAATGGGACTAGGGTCTCAAGGAAATCCTTCTTCGGCAATGTTAGAAGTTTTAGATCCAGAGCAAAATCAAGAATTTTATGATAATTTTCTTGAAATGGGATATGATTTATCTAAAGTCATTTTTATTGCTACAGCCAATTCACTTTATACAATAAATATTGCTTTATTAGATAGAATGGAAATTATAGATATGAATGGATATACTGTTGAAGAAAAAATCGAAATTTCTAAAAAACATTTAATTCCTAAACAATTAAAAGAAAATGGCTTAAAAAGCCAGGATATTATTTTAGGTGTAAAACAAATTGAAAAAATTATTGAAAGTTATACTAGAGAATCAGGGGTAAGATCTCTTGAAAAGAAGATTTCAAAAATTGTAAGATATGCTGCTAAAAATATTGCGATGAATAAAAAATATTTAAAACGTATAAATATGTCAAAAATAGAAGAAGTATTAGGACCACCTAATGATCCTGAGAGATATGAATTTATTAAAGTCCCCGGAGTAGTTACTGGATTAGCTTGGACTATTGTAGGAGGAGAGATTATATATATAGAATCAACCTTACTGAAAGGAAGTGGTAACTTGAGTATAACAGGAAATGTAGGAGAGGTAATGAAAGAATCTGCCACTATAGCTTTCAAGTATATAAAAGCTCATAATTATGAGTTTGGAATAGATGAAAAAATGTTTGAATTGTATAACATACATATTCATGCTCCAGAAGGTGGAGTCCATAAAGATGGCCCTTCTGCTGGAATAACTATGTTAACTTCTATAATATCTAGTTTTTTGAAAAAAAAAATACGTCCGTATTTAGCAATGACTGGTGAAATTACCCTTAGAGGAAAGGTACTTCCTGTTGGAGGGATTAAAGAAAAAATATTAGCAGCAAAAAGAGCTAATATAAAAGAAATTATTCTATCAAAAGCAAATAAAAAGGATATTTATGATATAAAAAAAGTTTATTTAAAAGGACTAAAATTTAATTTTGTTAGTAAAATGAATGAAGTTATAGATTTATCTATTATAAAATAAAACATATGAAAAACTATATAAATTTCCATGATCTTACAAAAAGATATGGAACTCCACTTTATGTATATGATGCCAATAAAATAGAATTTCAATATAAATTGATTAAAAAATATTTTTTTTATATAGAAAATTTAAAAATAAATTATGCTTGTAAAGCAAATACAAATATAAGTATATTAAAATTTTTCAAAAAATTAGGTAGTGGATTAGATACTGTTTCTATCCAAGAAGTAGAAATAGGATTAAAAGCTGGTTTTAAACCCAAAGAAATTATATATACACCTAATGGTGTTTCTTTATCAGAAATAAAAAAAGCAATAAAAGCTGGTGTTCTAATTAACATAGATAATTTATCTCTTTTAGAACAAATAGGTCATACTAATTATCCTCTAGGAATTAGAATAACCCCCAATATTATGGGGGGTGGAAATCAAAAAATTTCTGTAGGTCATATAAATTCAAAATTTGGAATATCATATTATCAATTACCTCATATTAAAAGAATTGTTGAAAATACTGGTATTAAAGTTGAAGGAATACATATGCATACCGGTTCTGATATTATAGATCTTGAAGTGTTTTTACAAGGAGCTGATATTTTATTAAACGTAGCTAGTTCTTTCAATGAACTGAAATATATAGATTTTGGTAGTGGATTTAAAATACCATATCATAAAAATGATACAAAAACAGATCTAGATATGTTAGGTGTTTTTTTTAAAAACAAAATTTCAAGAGTTTGTAAAAAAATCCAAATTTTGTTTGAACCTGGCAAATTTTTAGTTAGTGAATCAGGTTATTTTATAGTAAAGGTTAATGTGATTAAACATACAACTTCTACTGTATTTGCTTGTGTTGATTCTGGATTTAATCATTTCATACGTCCCATGTTTTATGATTCATATCATCAGATAGATAATATTTCAAATCCATCAGGAAAATTACGTTTTTATACTGTAGTAGGATATATCTGTGAATCTGATACATTTTGTGTTAATAGAAAAATTAATGAAATAAGAGAAGGAGATCTATTATGTTTTAGAAATGCAGGAGCTTATTGTTTTTCTATGTCATCTAACTATAATTCTCGTTATAGACCTTCTGAAGTTATTATTTATAATAATAAAGATTTTCTTATTAGAAGAAGAGAAAATATGCAAGATTTACTAAAAAAAATGATTGAAATAGATATAGGATAGATGGCAGAGTGGTCTATTGCTGCGGTCTTGAAAACCGTTGGGTGTAAAAAACTCCGGGGGTTCAAATCCCTCTCTATCCGCTAAAATATTTAATAATGGCAGGTAATAATTTTGGAAAATTATTTAGAGTTACTACTTTTGGTGAAAGTCATGGATATGCATTAGGAGGTATAATAGATGGATGTCCCTCAGGATTAAAATTAAATTTTGAAGAAATAAATAATGAATTAAATCGTAGAAAACCTGGGCAATCTTCAATTGTTACTCAAAGAAAAGAATCAGATGAAGTGATATTTTTATCAGGTATATTTAATGGTTTCACTACAGGTACTCCTATTGGATTCATAATAAAAAATAAAGATCATAATTCAAAAGATTATTTTAATATAAAAGATATATATCGCCCATCTCATTCTGATTTTACATATTATAAAAAATATGGTATAAGAGATTATAGAGGGGGAGGGAGATCTTCTGCACGAGAAACAGTATCTCGTGTAGTTGCTGGTGCAATAGCTAAACAATTATTAAAAATTTATAATATTTTTATAAAAGCCTATGTTTCCTCTATAGGAAACTTAATTTTAAGTGATAATTATAATCAACTTGATCTCTCTAAAATAGAGTATACACCTATACGTTGTCCTGATAGAAAATTATCAGAAAAAATGATAGATTCTATTAATAATATCCGTAAAAAAGGAGATACTCTAGGAGGGATAATTACTTGTCATATAAAAAATGTACCTATTGGTATAGGTGAACCAGTTTTTGATAAACTTCATGCTGAATTAGGGAAAGCTATGCTGTCTATAAATGCTGTAAAAGTATTTGAATATGGGAGCGGATTTGTTGGAACAAAAATTAAAGGATCTAATCATAATGATCTATTTACTAATAATGAAACTACTAAAACAAATTTTTCTGGAGGAACACAAGGTGGATTATCTAATGGTATGGATATTTATTTCAACGTAGGATTTAAACCAGTAGCTACTATTATGAATAAGCAAAAAAGTATAGATATTAATTTTTTTAAAAAAAAGATTTTGGTAAAAGGTCGTCATGATCCTTGTGTTTTACCTAGAGCTGTTCCTATTGTAGAGGCTATGTCTGCATTAGTTTTATATGATAATATGCTTAATAATAGAGTATCTAAAATTTAAAATGGAAAAAGGAAAAATTAAAGTAACAGTAGAAGATATTTTTCCTGTTATTAAAAAATTTTTATATTCAGATAATGAAATTTTCATAAGAGAGCTTGTTTCTAATGCAACTGACGCTATTTTAAAATTAAAAACTTTGATAAATTTAGGAAAAATTAAGAAAAAAATAGATGATTTAATAATAGAAATTGTCATAGACAAGGAAAATAAAATTTTAAAAATTATAGATAATGGGATTGGAATGACTAAAAAAGAAGTAAAAAAATATATTAATCAAATTGCTTTTTCAGGTGCCGAAGAATTTTTAAGAAAATATAAAGATAAAAATAATGAATATATAATTGGGAATTTTGGATTAGGATTTTATTCATCTTTTATGGTTTCTGATAAGGTGGAAATAATATCTAAATCTTATAAAGATTCTGAAGATGCCATACATTGGATATGTGATGGAACTACTAATTTTTCTATTAAAAATATAGCAATTACTGGATCAGGGACTGAAATAAGACTTCATATTAATGATAGTTCTAAAGAATTTTTAGAAGAAAATAAAATAAAAGAATTACTAATTAAATACTGTAAATTTATGCCTATTCCTATAAAATTAGGAGAACGTGAAGTAAATAACCCATACCCGATATGGAAAAAAAATCCAATAAATGTAAAAGATGAAGAATATCTAAATTTTTATAAAGAACTTTATCCACTGCAAATTGCAGATCCTTTATTTTGGATCCACTTAAATATAGATCATCCTTTTAACCTTACTGGTGTCCTTTTTTTTCCAAAAATTAAAAATCAAATAGAAATCCAAAGAGATAAGATACAATTATATAAAAATCAAGTATATGTTACAGATAATTTAGAAGGAATAGTACCAGATTTTCTTAATCTTTTAAAAGGTGTAATTGATTCTCCAGATATTCCACTTAATGTATCTAGATCTTATCTTCAATCAGAGTCATCTGTAAAAAAAATTTCAGGTTATATTACAAGAAAAGTAGCAGAGAAGCTTGAAAATATGTGTAAAAATAATCGTGAAGATTTTGAAAAAAATTGGGAGGATATCAAAATAATTATAGAATATGGAATGATTAGCGACTCAAATTTTTATTCAAAAGCAAAAAAATTTGCTTTATATCCTGATATAAATAATCAATATTTTCTATTAGAAGAATATATAAAAAAAGCAAATAAATTGAAAAATAATAAAATTATTGGTTTCTATACTTCTAACATAGAAAATCAAAATTCTTATATAGAAACAATAAAAAATAAAGGATATATAATCTTATTACTAGATAGTCCTATTGTTGGCCATTTACTACAAAAAATAGAAATGGATTATAAAAATCTAAATTTTTTTAGAGTAGATTCAGATCAAATAGATAAAATTTTAAAAAATGAAAATCAGAAAAATCTTTATTCAAAAGAAAAAACAAAGATTTTAGAAAATCTGTTAAAACAAAATATTGACAATAATAAATTTCTAATAAAAATAGAAGATTTATCTGATTTTTCATTACCATTTATTATAACTGTTCCTGAATTTATTAGACGTATGAAAGAAATAAGTATGACTGGAAATAATATGTTTAATAGTAATTCTAAATATAATCTTATCGTTAATAAGAATCATAAATTGATCAAAAAAATCATCAATGAAAAAGATTTAAAGACTAAAAAAAATCTTATAAAGAATTCATTACATTTGATAATGTTATCACAAAATCTTTTAACAGGAAAAGAATTAACAGATTTTATATATAACAGTTTTGAAATGCTTTCAAAATAAGATCATATGATTTTACATATCATATTTCCACAATCATCTATATTTAATAATGTAACATTTTTCATGTTATTAACTAAATCTGATTTACAAATTGTTTTAGTTCTAATATAATTATCTGTATATCCATATATATATCCTGATTTATTTTTATTTTCGAATAAGACATTCCTTTTTTTGTTGATTTGTTTTATATAAAATATCTTTTTTTTTTCTTTTGAAAGTCTTCTAAAGATTTTATTTCTTTTATAACGTATTTTTTGACTAATTGAATTATTCATAATAAAAGCTTTTGTATTTCTTCTTTCAGAATAAGAAAATACATGTAAATAAGAGATATTTATTTCAGATAATAATGAATAAGTTTCTATAAAATTTTTTTCTTTTTCTCCTGGAAATCCTACAATTACATCTGAGCCTATACACGCCAAGGGCATAATATTTAATATTTTTTTGATTCTTTCTAAATAAAGATTTTTAGAATACCTTCTTTTCATTTTATTTAATATTTCATCACTACCAGATTGTAACGGTATATGAAAATGATTAACAAAAATCTTACTTTTATATATAAAATTAATTATATCATCACTTAATAAATTAGGTTCAATTGATGAAATTCTAATTCTAATTCTTTTTCGATCCTCTTCATTAAGAGATAACTCAATAGCTTGAATTAATTCTAAGAAATTCTGTTTTCCATAATCTCCTATATTAACACCAGTTAATACTATTTCTTTTATACCTTGTTTAATAATATTTTTAGCATAAAAAATAATATTTTTTATATTATCAGATATTGAAAAACCTCTAGCTTTTGTTATAGTACAGTAACTACATTTATAATCACAACCATCTTGTATTTTTAAATAAGAACGTGTACGATTTAATCTTGAATATGATGGAATATAGAGATTCTTATCTATTAAAGATAGATATTTCTTTTTTGATTTTTTTTTTAAATGACTAATTATATTAAATTTTTCTTTTGATCCAATTATTAAATCTATACCATTTATTAATGATATTTCTTTTGGATTGACTTGTGAATAACAACCTATAGCTACTATAAAGGCGTTAACATTATTATTAATAGCAATACGTACAAGTTTTTTTAGTTCTTTTTCAGCATTTTTTGTTACTGAACATGTATTTATGATGTATAAATCAGCATAAGATATAAATTTGACATATTCATATCCTTTTTTTAAAAATTTATTGATTATTGTATCTGTTTCAGCAAAATTTAGTTTACATCCTAATGTAGAAAAAGCAACTTTATTTAACATTTAAGGAATTATTAATTTGACAATGGAAAAAAAATGTTAAAGACAATTTATTTAAATTATAATAAAAATTATTAAATAATTTAAAAGCTTTTATTTTATAAATAATAATTGGATATTTTTGTTCATAAACTGAATATTGTGAATATTTTCTTAAATCTTCAATATTATGGATATGGGTTTTCCATTTCTCATCTAGAAAATAGAGTATTATTTTTTTTTCAATATTCTTTATCATTTTGTATAAATTATTTTCCTCTTTCAAGAAAAGTATAATTATTCTCTCATTTAGAGAATATGTAAAATAGTATTTTATTTTGTTGTTTTTACAACAAAATTTTTTATATGATTTTATATAAATCAGTTTTGATAAAATTATCTTTTTTCTAATATCATAATATTTATTTATTTTATAATATAATTTTTTTTTCAAAAAAGTATTATTCAATAATTCCTCCTCTTGATATTCATTACTTTCCATCTTATCAACAAGATTATATATCATATATGATAATGAGATACTTGATAAATTTAATGCATTTCGGCGAAATGCATATAGAAATTTTCTTTGTTCATTGATTACAGAATCATATTCTAACAAACGTTTTCTAATACTCAAGTTATTTTCTTCTATTTTTTTTTGAGCAAGTTGTATAGAGTTAGTTAGATACTCTCCTTTTTTATGACCTAATTTATCAAGTATTGTTGATAGACGATCTAATCCAAAAATACGCATTAAATCATCTTCCAATGATAAATAAAATTTAGAACTACCAGGATCTCCTTGCCGCCCAGTACGACCTATTAATTGTCTATCAATACGTCTTGAATCATGTCTTTCAGTCCCAATTATAGCTAATCCACCTAATTTTTTAACTTCATCAGAAATTTTTATATCTGTTCCTCTCCCCGCCATATTAGTTGCAATCGTTACTATACCAGATTTCCCAGCTTCTTCAATTATATAAGCTTCTTTTTTATGATGTTTTGCATTTAAAACATTATTCTTAATATTTCTGATATTTAATGACCTACTAATAAGTTCAGATATTTCAACAGAAGTTGTTCCAACTAATACAGGTCTTTTTTCATTTTTTGAGAAAAAAATAATTTCATCTATAATTGCATTATATTTTTCTTTTTTAGTTCTAAAAAGAAGATCATCATAATTTTTTCTTATAATTGGTTTATTGGTAGGAATAATGACTACGTCAAGATTATAAATTTTAAGAAATTCTTCAGATTCTGTTTCAGCGGTTCCCGTCATACCTGATAGTTTTTTATACATTCTAAAATAATTTTGCAATGTAATAGTAGCTAGTGGTTGGCTTGAATTTTCTATATTTACATTTTCTTTAGCCTCCAATGCTTGATGTAAACCATCTGAATAACGTTTTTCCTCTATAATTCTACCTGTTTGTTCATCTACTATTTTAACTTTATTATCTATAACTAGATAATGTATATTTTTATAAAATAATGTGTAAGCTTTAATTAATTGATTGATAGTATGTATTTTCTCATATTTATTATAATAATTAGTTATTAATTCATTTTTTCTAATTTCTTTTTGTGTTTTAGAGATTTTTAGACTTTCTAAGTCAATAAATTTTTTCTGTATATCAGGAAGTATAAAAAAATTAGGATCATTCATTTCTTCAGAAAGAAAATTAATTCCTTTTTCCGAAAACTCTACAGTATTATTTTTTTCATTTATAATAAAAAATAAATCTGAATCTACAAGATTATTATCTTGCATATAATAAGATTCAGTATCTTCTAAGATTTTTCTATTTTTTTTTTCTCCTAAAAACTTAATAAGAGGCTTATATTTAGGTAACCCTCTATAAACTTTCAAAAGATTTAATCCACCTTCTTTTTCATTCCCTGAAATAATTTGCTCGCGAGATAAATTCAAAATTTGATTTAAAAAATAAACTTGTTTCTTAAACAGTTTTTTTACTTTGTCTTTTAAGAAATAATAATTTGAATTAACTTGCCCGGAGACTCCCCCTGATATTATTAATGGTGTCCGGGCTTCATCTATTAAAACCGAATCTATTTCATCTATAATTGCATAATTTAATTCTCTTTGTATTAAGTTTTTACATGAATAAACCATATTATCACGTAAATAATCAAATACAAATTCATTATTTGTACCATATGTAACATCTGCTTCATATGCTTTACGACGGAAATCTGAATTTTTTTTATATAAATCTATACAATCTACAGTTAATCCATGAAATTCCATAAGAGGGGCAATCCATTCACTATCACGTTTAGCTAAATATTCATTTACGGTTACTACATGAACTCCTTTTCCAGTAAGAGCATTTAAATAAATCGGTAAAGTAGCTACTAAAGTTTTACCTTCACCAGTATACATTTCTGCTATTTTTCCTTGATGTAATACAATCCCTCCCATTAACTGTACATCATAATGTATCATATTCCATATAAACTCTTTCCCCATATAACTCCATTTATTATTCCAAATAGTTTTTACTCCTTTTAATTCTAAATAAGATCTACTTTTAGAAAGTATAGAATCTAATTTATTAGATGTAACTATTATTTGTTTATTTTCTTTAAATCTTTTGGCAGTTTCTTTTATAACTGCAAAGGCTTCAGGAAGTAATTCTAGTAAAATTTTGTCTTCTTCTTTAGAAATATTATTTTGAATTTCTTCTATTTCAGATACAAGAAATTTATTTTCATGCATTTCCTCAATAGAAATAAAATTTTTATAAATTAGTTTTTTTTGTAAACCAAATTTTTTTTCATATAGAAATTTGGTTTGTTTTTTTATTCTTCTTTTAAAAGAAAAAGTTTGATTTCTTAATTCATCATTTGAATAGAATTTGAATTGATCTCCAAAAAAATTTATTTTGTTTAAAACAATTTTGAATTCTTTAATTTCTATTTTATTTTTTGTTTTTAAAAAATAATTAATTAGATTATTGATATATATCATATATTCATCTTTATTTATAACTTATATGATTAATAAAATTAATTTTGTATCAAACACTTCTAAAATAGATTTTAGAAAATTAAATTCTGGAGATAATATAACAGTTTATTATTCAATAATTGAAGGAGAAAAGAAAAGAATCCAATCCTTTAAAGGAGTGATAATTAAAATTAAATCACAAACTTTTACTGTACGTAAAATTAGTGGAGAAATAGGTGTAGAAAGAATATTTAATATTAATCAAACTTCAATAAAAAAAGTTATTTTAAATAAAAAAGGTCAAGTACGTAAATCAAAAATTTATTATTTTAGAAAATTAAGAGGCAAAAAAGCTAAAATTAAAGAAAAATAATAGATGTCATTAAAAATAACAGAAAAATGTATTAATTGTGGTGCTTGTGAACCAGAATGTCCTAATAATGCAATTTCTGAAGGATATAAAGAATGTACAGATGGAACTAAAAATTATTACTATTTTATAGTACCAGAAAAATGTACAGAATGTTTAGGATTTTATGATGAACCTCAATGTGCTTCTGTATGTCCAGTAGATTGTTGTATCTTAGATGAAGAAAATCTAGAATCTGAGGAAGACCTTTTGAAAAAAAGACTCTAATTCTAATCTAAATTTAATAACCACTTTTTAAAAGTGTCATATTTATTACTCAATTGTATACTTTTTTTTTCTTTTTTTAGAAGCTTTATTACTTTCTTTTCTAAAGAAATTTTTTGATCTATTCCCTTAGAAATTTTATCTAAAAATTTCACTGGAGCGGCTGTTGATAAAAAAATATTTTTTGTATTATTTTTCTTTTTAAGAAATTGTTTTAAACCTAAATATCCAATTGCTCCATGTGGATCCATAATATATTTATAATTTGCCCAAATTGATTTTATAATCTCAAATGTTTCTTTATCAGAAAAAGAATATGCAGATACAAGTTTTTTGATATTATTTACATTTTTAAACATGTACATTATACGACTAAAATTACTTGGATCAGATATATCCATGGCATTAGAAATTGTTTCTTGTGTAGGAAATGGATTATAAATCCCTGTTTTTAACAATCTGGGAATCGTGTCATTTATATTTGTAGCTGCAATAAACTGTTTTACTGGTAAACCCATTTTAAATGCTATTAACCCTGCACATATATTTCCAAAATTACCGCTAGGTATAGAAATAATAAGTTTCTCATTGGAATGAGAATGAATTGGAAATAAAAGTTTATAACACATAAAATAATAAAATATTTGAGATAGTAAACGTGCAATATTTATTGAATTTGCTGAGGTTATAAATAAATTTTCACGTATTTGGTTGTCAGAAAAAGCTTTTTTTACCAACATTTGGCAGTCATCAAAATTCCCTTTTATTTCTAAAGCTAGAATATTATTTCCTAATGTTGTAATCTGTTTTTCTTGTAAAATACTTATTTTAGAAGAAGGATATAATATAACTACTTTTACACCATCAATTTTATTGAAAGCATTAGCCACTGCAGCTCCTGTATCACCAGAAGTAGCAGTAAGTATTATAATGTTTTTATTAAGTTCTTTACAAAAATATTTGATACACCCTGACATAAATTTTACCCCTATATCTTTAAAAGCCATAGTAGGTCCTAAAAATAACTCTAATGAGTAAATATTCGCATAAATATTATTAATATTTATTTTAAAATTTACTGTATTAGATATAATATTTAATAATTCTCTATGTGGAATTTCATTTCCAATGAAAGGTTGGATAACTTCCATCATTAAATGATGTTCATCATAATTTGATATATTTTTTATAATTTGTTTTTTTAAAACCGGTATCTTTTCAGGAAAATACAAACCTTTTTCTGGACTTTGTCCAGTTAAAACAGCTTCCTTAAAAGAAACTTTATACTTAAAATTTTTTAAACTTTTATACAGCATAATTTAATTCAATTCATAATATACAATTCCAGTTTTATTAATAGAAGAAGTATAAATTTTATAATTTAATTCTAATTTAGAATAAATATGTTCCATAACATTAGTTACTAATTCTGCTTTTTTTTTTCCATTACTTAACATAAAGACAGAAGGGCCAGAACCAGAAATTCCTCCTCCTAATGCACCTATTGATTTACATTTAATTTTTAATTCATTAAAAGCTGGTATTAATATAGCACGGATAGGTTCTATAATTACATCATCTAATGATCTACTTATAATATCATAATCTTCCTTATATAATCCTGCTATTAAAGCCCCTAAATTCCCCCATTGTTTTATTGCCTCAGTAATTAATATTTTATGTTTTAATATCTCTCTCGCTTCAGATGTTTTTATTTCTATTTCTGGATGAAGAATACTAACCCAAATCTTATCTGGTGAACGTAAAGAAATTATATCTAAAGGTTTATAACTTCTAATTAATGTTATTCCTCCAATAATAGCTGGAGCAACATTATCTGCATGAGGAACCCCTCCAGCTAATCTTTCACCTTCCATAGCAAATTTAATTAAATCTTTTTTTTTAAAAGGATTTCCTAATAAATAGTTAGCTCCTACTACAATTCCTGCTGCACTAGCAGCACTAGAACCTATTCCACTTCCTGGTTGAATATTTTTAGAAATTTCTATATCAAATCCTATATTTGATTTCTTAATCTTATTTAATAAGGCTTGTAAGGCAATACTAATTACATTTTTTTTTCTATTTTTAGATAAATTAGCTCCAAAAATTTTTTTTATTCTTATTCCAGGTATATCAGTTATTTTTATTATGATTTCATCATTAGGAATATTTACAGCTAAGCCTAGAACATCAAATCCACAAACTATATTTGCTATAGTGGCAGGAGCAATTACTTTTATTATATTCATTTTATACTAGCTTTAATTATATCTGACAATACTCCAGATGCAGTAACTTCTGCACCAGCCCCTGCACCTTTTATAATTAAAGGTTGTTCACTATATCTATGTGTATTATATAATACCATATTATCTTTACCTTCAAGGTTAAAAAAAGGATGATCAATTCCTATTGACTTTAAACCTACATATGCATTACCCTTTTCATATTTAGCTATAAAACGTAATTTTTTACCTTTTTTCACAGTTTTTTCACGTATTTTATAAAAATAATTATTATATTTTTCTAAAATCGAATAAAAATTATCTATTGAAGTAGATTTTAAACATTCTTCAGGTAAAAAATTTGTTTGATATATATTTTCTAATTCGATATTAGATCCACATTCACGTGCTAATATCAAGATTTTTCTCATTACATCTATTCCACTAAGATCTAGACGTGGATCTGGTTCTGTATATCCAAACTTTTGTGCTTCTATTACAACTTCAAAAAAGTTTTTATTATCAATAAATTGATTAAAAATAAAATTTAAACTACCAGAAAGAACAGCCTCAATTTTATATATTTTATCGCCACTATTGATTAAATCATTAAGTGTGCTAATAACTGGTAAACTAGCTCCTACATTAGTTTCAAATAAAAATGGTGAATTAAAATTTATTGAAAATTCTTTAAGTTTTTTATAATAATAATAATTTGATGAACATGCTATTTTATTACATGTAATAACACCTATTCCTTTCTTTAAAAAATTTTCATATCTCATAGCAAGATTACTATCTGCAGTATTATCAACAAATATACTATTTCTAAGATTCATTTCATACATTATTTCAATAAATCTTTTGAAAGACATATCATAAGAACTAGTTTTTAAATAACATTTATATTTATTTATATTTATTCCTTTTTTTTTAAAAATCATTTTTTTACTATTTGCTAAACCAATTACTCTTAATTGAACTTTAAATTCTTGATTTAAATATTTTTTTTGTTGATTTATTTGACCTAAAAGATTACTTCCTACTTTTCCTAATCCTATTATAAATAAATTTATTTGTTTACTGGGGGTTTCAAAAAATTCTTCATGTAAAATATTTAGTGCCTTTTTTAAATCTGGTTTTTTTATAACAACTGAAATATTTTTTTCAGTTGAGCCTTGAGCAATAGCTCGTATATTAATACTATTTTTCCCCATAGCACTAAATATTTTACCACTGGTCCCATGCTTCATATTTTCTCCTACAATAGCTATAATACATAAATCTTTTTCTATATAAAGTGGTTCTATACTTTTATTAGATATTTCTCTGTAAAATTCATTATCAATAACTATTTTAGCTTTTAAAACATCATTATCATGTATACCTACTGCTATAGAATGTTCTGATGAACTTTGGGTAATTAATACTACATTAATTCGTTTCTCTGAAAGAGTCTTAAAAAGTCTTTTAGAGTAACCAGGTATTCCTACCATTACACTACCTTCTAATGTTATTAATGATATTTGTTTCATTACATAAATTCCAGTTACAGTCTTTTTTTTAATAAAACTAATATGATTTATAAAAGATCCAGTTTTTTTTTCTTCAAAAATACTTTTAATTTTTATAGGTATATTTTGTTCTATAACTGGTTGTAAAGTTGGAGGATATATTATTTTAGCACAAAAATGTGACAACTCTATTGCTTCTTCATATGATATATTTTTTATAGTATAAGCTTGTGATACTAATTTAGGATCAGCTGTCATTATACCATTGACATTTGTCCATATTTCTAATAAATCTGCTTTTAAAGCAGAAGCAACAATACATGCTATATAGTCTGAACCCCCTATTCCTAATGGAGGAGTTTTTACTTCTGATGAAAAAGCTATAAAACCTGGCAATATAATATATTGGGATTTTTCTTTTTTAAAAAAAGAAATAATTTTAGAATTACTTTTTTTTACTCCCAACTCATAATCTTTTATTATTAATTCTCTACTATCTTTCCATTTGACTTTTAAATCAAATTCTTGAATTTTTGCTGCTATGAAATAAGACGAATTTATTACTCCAAAACTAATTATATTATCTAATGAAGATTTTGATAATTCTTCTACTTGAAAGATTCCATCACATAAATTTTCTAAGATATTTAGATTGATTTTAAATCTACTAATTAGACAACTTTGGTTTTTTTTAAAAAATAATTCATGTATTATATTTATATGTTTATATTCTATTAATTCTAATATTTTTTTGTAATCATTATTTCTTTTATAAGCTAATTCCCCACATTTAATTAAATTATTTGTAATATTATATATAGCAGATATAATTATAGCATATTTTACATTATTTTTAGATTTATAATTAATTAAAAAATTACAGATTTGTTTTAGTGATTCACTATCAACGAGTGAACTACTTCCAAACTTTAAGACTTTTATAGCATTCGCCATTAGGTTTTAATTTAATTTGATTTCCTATCGTGATCACGACAGGATTTGAACCTGCAACATACTGCTTAGAAGGCAGTTGCTCTATCCATTAAGCTACGTGACCCATAAGTCGGGATGATAGGATTCGAACCTACGACCTCCTGGTCCCAAACCAGGCGCGATTACCGTACTACGCTACATCCCGTTTCGTTTGCGGAGAGTGTGAGATTTGAACTCACGAAGCATATAGCTGACAGTTTAGCAAACTGTTCCGTTAACCCCCTCCGGCAACTCTCCTAAGTCTAAATAAAATTTTGATAGGAATCCCTGTAAAATTAAATTTTTCTCTTATATTATTTTCTATAAATCTTTTATATGATTCTTTTATATTATATGGATAATTAGTAAAAAATAGAAATTGAGGATTATATGTTGGGATTTGACGACAATATTTTATTTTAAGAAATTTCCCATTTATTGATGGGTGAGGATTTTTATTTAAAATAGGTAATATAATTTTATTAAGTAAACTTGTTTTTATTCTTAATCTGAAATTAAATGTAATTTTAACTGCCGTTTTTAGAGATTTTATTATATCTTTTTTTGTCAAAGATGAAGTAAAAAATATAGGAACATCCTTAAAAGGAGCTATTATTTTTTTTATTTTATTTTCATAACTATTTATTAAATCATTATCATGATAATTTAATAGATCGCTTTTATTTATTAATAAAACTATACCTTTATTATTATTCTCAATTATTTTCAAGATATTAATATCTTGAGATTCAAAACCAGATTTACAATCTATTATTAGTAGAGATACATCTGAATTCTGTATAGATTTAATTGCTCTCATTACAGAATAAAACTCTATATCTTCTTTTATCTTTTTTTTTTTTCTAATCCCAGCAGTATCTACTAATATACATTCAATTCCAAATTTTGAATATAAAACATCTATACTATCTCTTGTTGTGCCAGAAATGTTTGTAACAATATTTTTATTTTTATTTAGTAGTGTATTTATTAAAGTTGATTTTCCTACATTAGGACGTCCTACTAGAGCTAGTCTCGGAATCTGTTTTTTATATATATTTTTATTTTTATCAAAATTTGATACTATTGAATCTAATAATTTCTCTGTTCCAGTTCCATTAATAGATGATATCCAATATGTTTTTGGAATACCAAATTTCCAATATTGGTAAGTATTATATATATTTTTATATATATCTATTTTATTGATTACTAAATAAATACTCTTTTTTAGTTTACGTATCATTTTTGAGATATCGTAATCAATTCCTAAAAGATCATTACTGGGATCTACTAAAAAAAGTATAACATCTGATTCTGCTAATGCAAAAAAAAATTGTTCACATATTTGTTTTTCAAAAATATGTTTTGATTCATTTGTATATCCTCCTGTATCTATTAAACAAAATTCTATCCCATTCCAATTGCAAAAACCATAATTTCTATCTCTAGTGATTCCACTTTTAGAATTAACTATAGATTTTTTATATCCTATTAAACGATTAAAAAGTGTAGATTTTCCTACATTAGGACGTCCTACTAGAGAAACTATTTTAGTCATTTTTAAAATATATGTTTATATGCATTGTAAGATGATCTGACTAATGGACCACTTTCTACATATAGAAAACCCATATCTAATGCAATATTTTCATATTTTTTAAATATATAAGGGGGGATAAATTTTTTTACATAAAGATGTTTAATAGAAGGAGATAAATATTGACCGATAGTAATTATATCAATATTAGCATTTCTACTATCTTTTAAAGTTTGTATCACCTCTTTTTCCGTTTCACCTAATCCTAACATAATTCCAGTTTTTGTTCTTATATTACTTATATATTTTATATATTTTAATACATTAATACTACGATCATACTTAGCTTGAATACGGACTTTTTTAGTTAATCGACGTACAGTTTCTATATTATGTGATATAACCTCTGGTTTTTCATTTACAATAATATTTATTAAATTTTTTATACCTTTAAAATCAGGAATCAATGTTTCTAGTGATATTTTCTTGTTTAGATTTTTTATCGCTTTTATTGTTTTTCCCCATATAATGGCTCCCATATCTTTTAAATCATCTCGATCTACTGATGTAATCACTGCATGTTTAATTTTCATAATTTTTATATTATGAGCAATTTTTTTGGGTTCAGAAAAATCAATTTTTTTGGGTTTTCCTGTTTTTACTCCACAAAATTTACATGATCTTGTACAGATATTTCCTAATATAATAAAAGTTGCTACTCCTTGTTCCCAACATTCAGCTATATTAGGACAACTACCACTTTTACAAATAGTATTTAAATTATTTGATATTTTATTATATTTATCTGGGGATTTAACACGTAACCATTTAGGTTTAAAATTTGGTTTTTTTTTCATCACTTACAGTTAGTTTTTTTCTTTTTTTATTTCTTCTTCTGGCTAATAATTTTCGTCCATTTTTACTACTCATTCTTTTTCTAAAACCATGATTATTTAGTCTTTTAATATTAGAGGGTTGATAAGTTCTTTTCATATGAGTATATTGTATAAACAAGGTGCGGGTAAAGGGACTTGAACCCCCATATCCGTAAAGATACTAGATCCTAAATCTAGCGTGTATACCTATTTCACCATACCCGCTATGATTTACTTTTTAGTTTTATGTCTATTTTTTCTACTTCTCTTTTTACGTTTATGTGTTGATATTTTTTTTTTTTTTCTTTTTTTTCCGTTTGGCATATATTTTTATATTATATATTATAATACCTGATATACTTTATTAAGTATATCGGATACTGTAAAAGTCATTATTTTATTTAGAGCTATTGGAGAAATTAAAAATTTCTCACGTATAATATTACTTAATTGACCATTATTTATTTCAGGAATAAGAATTTTATCAAAATTATAGATTATATCTTTCATCCCATTAGGGAATGGATATATATATTCTATATGCATACTAGATACAGAATATCCTTTTCTAATCAGCTTCTTTACTGCTTCTGTTATACATCCATAAGTTGACCCCCAACTTAATATCAGAAGTTTTCCTTTTTTTTTTCCTATATTTCTTTTTTTTAAAGGTAAATAATTTTTAAGTTTCTTTATTTTCTTCTGACGATTTTTTATCATAAATTCATGATTTTCTTCTTCTGAAGATACATTTCCTGTTAAATTTTCTTTTTCTAATCCTCCAATGAGATTTTCATAGCCTCTGTTCCCAGGAGGAACCCAGAATCTTATTCCGTTTTTATTTCTTTCATATGGAAGTTTCTTATTTTTATAATTATAATTAACTTTGATTCTCTTTAAATCTTTCCCTTTAGGGAATTTCCATGTTTCATAGCTATTTGCTAAATATCCATCACTAAGTATTATAACTGGAGTCATATACTCAATAGCAATTTTACAAGCAATAAAAGAAATATAAAAACAGTTAGAAGGAGATTTAGAAGCAAGTATTGGAATAGGACATTCTCCATGTCTTCCATAAAAAGCTTGCATTAAATCTGATTGTTCTGTTTTAGTAGGTAATCCTGTAGAAGGACCAGCACGTTGAACATTTATTACTACTAATGGTAATTCTAGCATAAAACATAAACCTAATCCTTCTTGTTTAAGTGACATTCCAGGACCTGAAGTTCCAGTAACCCCTAAATTACCTGAATAAGAGGCTCCTATTGCTGAGGTTATAGCTGATATTTCATCTTCAGCTTGGAAGGTTTTTATTCCATATTTAGATATATTATTGAATATTTCTGAAGCTGGTGTAATAGGATACCATGAATAAAACATATTTATGTTAGCTTTTTTACAAGCTGCAATCATTCCTAATGAAATCCCTTCGTTACCATTTATATTTCTATATCTCCCCGATTTTTTTTTATAATAAAATATTCTATATTTTTCTGTATAAAAACCTTTTTTTTTTCCAAAAAAATATCCAGATTTTAAGATTTTTAAATTATATTTATTCTCTTTTTTAGAGAAAAAAACATTTTTTGAAAAATTAAAATTATATAACCAACATAAAAATCCTAAAACAAACATATTCTTAAATAAAAAAGATTTTTTCTTATTAATCTTTATATTTCTTTTATAAAGAGAAGATGAAATCTTTAAACAAAATACTTTATATTTTTTTAAAGTATATTCTAAATCTAAATATCCGGCTAATTTTAATTGGTTTTTGTTAAACCCAGAAATATCAGCAATAATTATTCCTCCAACCTTTAATTTCTTTAAATTTTTTTTCAATAAAAATGCATTCATTACTACTAATACATCATATTTTTCACCTGTATAAGAAATATGTTTATTGCTAATATGTATTTTAACTCCAGAAAAACCAGCACGTATTTCAGCAGTAAAATCTGAGAAAGTGCTTATATAATTACCTGATGAGGTACATGTATCTGATAATTTCTTACCAAGAAATTGGATTCCATCCCCAGAATTTCCTGCAAATAGTATGATTACATCATTTAATAAGCTAGTCATTCTTTTTTTACAGATTCTTTCTAATCCTGCATCTTCAATTAAATTTGAAAGCATTTCTAATTCTTTTTATTGTAAGATTTGCTATTTTACTAGCTTTTTTAGCTCCTTTATAGAAAATTGATTTTATTATTTTTTTATTTTTTAAATAAAATTTATATTTTTTTCTTTCATATGAAAAACGGTTTATTATATATTTATATAATTCTATTTTTGCTTTTTTATATGCGGTTTTTTTTTTAAAAGATAAAAAATCATTTTTATTAGATAATATTTTATAGATTTTATAGATCATGTGATTCTTATCATTATAACTAGTTGTATGTATACTCATTATTTGTCTTTTTATTTCTTTTTTAGAATAGAAAATATTAATTGTATTTTTTCTTGATTTACTCATTTTATATCCATCTATACCTGGTATAGACATTGAATCTTTTTTTATTTTTGCTTCTGGTATAATTAATATATTTTTAATTAGATTATTCATTTTTTTTGCAATTTTTCTTGTTATTTCAATATGTTGTAATTGATCTTTACCAACATATACTTTATTTGAATCAAAAAGAAGTATGTCAGCTGCCATTAAAATCGGATATGTAAACATTCCTGTATTATTGATTTTATTTTTATCTTTAAAAGAATGAGATAATTGAAGCCTTCGGTAAGGAAAAAAACAATTTAAATACCAGAAAAGTTCCGTAACTTGAGTAATATCAGATTGTCTATATAAAATAGCTTTATATATTTTTAAGCCACAAGCTAACCATGCAGATGCTATTTTATATGAATAATCTTTATAACTCTGTTTTAGTGAGGTAAGTGAATGTAAATCAGCTATTAAAATAAATACACTTTCTAGTGAATTATTCACTATTTCAATAATTGGTAACATTACTCCTAATACA
This sequence comes from Candidatus Karelsulcia muelleri, assembly GCF_024818015.1. Lineage (GTDB taxonomy): Bacteria > Bacteroidota > Bacteroidia > Flavobacteriales > Blattabacteriaceae > Karelsulcia > Karelsulcia muelleri_C. The sequence continues at coordinate 137,238 of NZ_CP093908.1, forward strand.
TTTCCTATATGTGGAATACCAGTACTTTGAATTCCTGTTAATATTATAGACATATTTTTAAATTATTAATTATCTACTTTATTAAAATTCTTTTTTAAAAAAAAATCCTAGATTCTCAATAGTTTGATCACATCATATATAATACCAGTTCCTAAAGAACGTTTTCAATTCAAAAAATCTTTAGATTTCATATTTCCAGCAAATACTTGATCAAAAATAAAATGATTTCATTCTGTTATAAATTTTTCATAAATTCAACCTCCATTTTTAGGAGAAATTATTAGGTTCATAATATCCTCTTCAAGGAATAAAACTTTTTTCAATTTTATCGATGATTGTTTTATCTATTTCTGTTTTATTCTCTTTATCTGAATAATAAATATCATTAATTCTTTTATAGAATTTCTTAAAATCGGTTTATATGCTTTTACCTCGGCTTCAGCATCAGCTTCAACATAAGGTCTTGATCTTGGTCTTGGTCTTGGTCTTGGGGTTTTATTTTCTTTTTTAGGATCTGTTTAATTTTTATATGTTTTTTTAGCTTTTTCTCCATAAATTTTATGAAAATATGTTTCTCCAATTTTCTTTTCAGAAATATTCTGAAAATCTGTTTTATTATCTTTTTCTCTATTAACATTTGCTTCTGTTTCTGGATTTTCGAAACTAATCTCTTTATTTCCTTTATTTCCTTTATCTTGCTCTTTAGATGGTTTTTCATATACTTTTTAAATTAGTTCAATTAACTCAATATCTTTTAAAAGATTTCTCATTATTATCCTTACAATATGAATAATACGCAAAATATTGTAATTAACTTTATAATGAACTTGAGATTTTTAAATAATTTTAATCATTGTTTTAAAAATTTTTCTTTATATATAATATAAATCTAAAAATTAAAAATTTATGAAATTAAATTTTAATTCTATTAAAGATATTATTTCTAATTATAGATTATATCTTTCAAAGAAAATCTCCATTAAAGGATGGGTAAAGCATTTTCGTTCTAATTGTTTTATCATTATAAGTGATGGATCTACTATAAAAAATATACAAATTTATGTTGATAAACACAATTGGGTTTTTCAAAAAATTAATATTGGAGTTTCATTAGAAGTAATAGGTGTTGTTGTTTTCAGTAAAGGGAAAAAACAAATTATAGAAATATATGCTAATAAAATTAAGATTTTTGGAAATTTGAATCCGGAAGATTTACAAAAAACTATTTTACAACCTAAAGAACATAGTTTTAAAAAATTAAGAGAACAAGCATATCTAAGATTTAGAACTACTATTTTTAGTTCTATTATGAGAATACGTCATAATATTTCTTTTTCAATACATAAATTTTTTTATAAAAAAAATATTTATTATATCAATACTCCTATTATTACAACTTATGATTCTGAAGGAGCTGGAGACATGTTTAGAGTAACAAATAATGATAATGATTTTTTTGGGGCTTATACATATTTAACTGTATCTGGACAATTACAAGGAGAAGCTGCCGCTTCAGGTTTAGGAAAAATTTATACATTTGGGCCTACTTTTCGTGCAGAAAAATCTAATACTTTCAGGCATTTATCTGAATTTTGGATGATAGAACCTGAAATGTCTTTTTATGAATTAAATAATATTATGTCTTTAGCAGAAGAATTCTTAAAATTTATAATTAAATATGTAATAAAACATTGTTATGAAGATTTATCTTTTTTAGAAAAAAATGTTAAAAAAAATATATTTAAAATATTGTATTCTATCTTGGATTTTCCTTTTGAAAAAATAAGTTATACTAATGCTATTAAAATTCTTAAATTTAGTAAAAATGTAAAATTTATTTATCCTGTTAATTGGGGAGCGGATTTACAATCTGAACATGAAAAATTTTTATCTGAACATTATTTTAATAATCGTCCAATAATTATATTTAATTATCCATTAAAAATTAAACCATTTTATATGCGTATAAATAATGATAATAAAACTGTAGCAGCTATGGACATAATATTTCCTTATATCGGAGAAATAATAGGGGGATCTCAAAGAGAAGAGAGATATAATGTTCTATTAAAACGTATGATTGAATCAAATTTAGATACTAAATCACTTTGGTGGTATTTAAATATTAGACGTTTGGGGTCTGTTCCTCATAGTGGATTTGGATTAGGATTTGAAAGATTAATTCAATTTATTACAAATATTTCTAATATTAAAGATGTGATTCCCTTCCCTAGATATCAAAATAATGCATTATTCTGATCTTATTGGAGAGATGGCTGAGAGGTTAAGGCGCATGCTTGGAAAGCATGTATATTGTATAATACAAGGGTTCGAATCCCTTTCTCTCCGCTTAACAAATATTGTATATTTATTATATGGTCTCGGTCTCATAGCTCAATTGGTTAGAGCACCTGACTCATAATCAGGGTGTCGCTGGTTCAAATCCAGTTGAGACCACAAATAATTATTTAATTTATTAATTAATGGAAGCAATTTTTGAATTGTTAGGTTATCAATATAAAGCTTCTTTAAATTGGGATATTTATATTCCTTTATTAAAAGGATATAATAAAGGAAAAAATATTTTTCTAAAAAAAATTTTATTTATTAAAAATAATGGATTAATAATTAATGGATTCCCTTATATAAAGAGGGGTATAATAAAAGCTAAAATACTAAAACATATTAGAGATAAAAAACAAATTTTTTTAAAATCAAAAAAACGAAAAGGTTTTAAATTAAAAAAAGGACATAGACGATATTTAACAAAAATAAAAATAATTTCTATTGAATTTTAAAAGATGGCTCATAAAAAAGGTGTAGGAAGTTCTAGAAATGGACGTGATTCTTTTAGTAAACGTTTAGGGGTAAAATTATTTGGAGGACAAATAGCTAAACCTGGAAGTATAATTATAAGGCAACGGGGAACTAAACACCATCCTAAAACAAATGTTTATATGGGAAAAGATCATACAATACATTCTTTAATATATGGGAAAATTTGTTTTAAGAAAAAAAATAAAAAAAAATCCTTTATATCAGTAATTCCGATTTAAAAAGCTGGGTAACTCAGTAGGATAGAGTAATAGTTTCCTAAACTTTTAGTCGCGGGTTCAAATCCCGTCCCAGTTGCCCAGGGGCTGTATTGGAATTGACATCTTGATTAATATATAAGTAAGCATATCGTGTATATGTAATGTAATCACGTATTAAAATTTCATTACAAATCTATAAACGGCAAAAAAAATTACGCTCTTGCTGCTTAATCCTCTTTAAAATCTGTTTTAAGAATAGGAAAGATTGAGGTTCTAAATCTTTCTAAGAAGTTATAAGAACTAGATTCTAAGTTATAGATTCTTATCTCTAAACTTAGAATTAATTTTAATTTGATAAGATAAATATGTAGAAAACTTATAATATTACTTGTTTGGACACGGGTTCGAATCCCGTCAGCTCCACAAAAAATTTAATTTAAAAAAAATGAAATATGAAACTGTTTTAATAATAACCCCTATTCTTTCTTCAGAAAACATTAAATTTACTACACTTGAATACATTAATTATTTAATAATTAATAAAGCAAATTTAATGTTTGAAGAACATTGGGGTGTTAAAAAATTAGCATATCCTATAAAAAAAAATCTATATGGATGTTATCATATATTTTACTATTCAGCCAATCCTAAATTAATCTACAATTTAGATTTAAAATTGAAACGTGATGAAAAAATAATTAGGTTTTTAACCGTTAAAATAGATAATGAGGCATTATCATATTATAAATTTTCTAAAAAAGATGTGTTTTAAATTTATTAAATTATGAAAAAGAAAGTACAGAAAGTAGGAACTACTAAAGTTAAAGTAAAAATTTCTACACCTAAAATAGGTACGTTGCAATATCCATATGTCTCTCCCTCTCCAATAAAGAGAAAGATTGAATCTTATCCTTTAGTAAAAAATTTTTATGAACCGGAAATAAGGTATTTAACACCTCTTGAAATAGAAACCAAACCAGAAAACAAATATTGTTTTTTTAAAAAATATAATATAAAATATATAGATTTTAAAAACCCATCATTTTTAATTAAATTTCTTAATGAAAGAGGAGAAATTCTTCCTAGAAGAATTACAGGAACTTCTAAAAAATTTCAAAAAAAGTTAAAAAGAGCAATAAAAAAATGTAAACATATCGGTTTATTACCTTATTTAACAGATGGATTAAGATGAATATAATTCTTAAGAAAAAGATTTTAAATTTAGGGAATAAATATGATCAAGTAAATGTTAAACCTGGTTATGCTAGAAATTTTCTATTCCCTAAAGGATCTGCAATTTTTTCAAATAAAAAGAAAAACTTCCCTTCATTAAAAAATGAAAAAATAATAAAAAAATTGAAAAAAATCAAAAAAAAATTTCTCTTGAAAAAAGAGAATTGTAAATTATTGGGATCAATAACAAGTAAAAATATATCAAATTTTTTATCATCAAAATCTATTGAAGTAAAACAAAAATCCATTTTTATAAAAAATAAAAAAATTCAAAATTTAGGTATATTTAAATGTATTATTTATTTTTCTAAATTGAAAAAAATAATCAAATTCAATTTTAAAATTGATTCTAAAAATAATATTAAATTATAGATCTATAATAGATTTTATCGTAAATTAGTTTTTTTTTTATAAATATTTTTTTTTTTTTATAATTTTTTTTATATAATTTTCTAAATTCAGTAGACTTATTCAAGTTTTTATTTTTTTTTTTAAATTCCTTTTTCTCTTTCTTAAGAAGCTTCTTTATAAGCTTCTTAAGAAGTTTATTTATATAAACCTTTATAAAATAATTTTTATATATTATTTTTTTTAAAGATATAAAATATAATTCATTTTTTAAATATTCTATTATAGCAATAGATGTAGGCTTTGATATTTTTTCAAATGTTTTAGATAGTTTAATTTTACCTTTATTGGTAACAAATTCTTCAAATTGCTCATCTTCCTCGTAATATGAATTTTCATCAACGAATAATTGAAATTTCAGATTTAATAATAATTTTAAATAAATATCTAGATGATCTGAACGTCTTGACAGAAGATTTATTACAGAATAAATACTTTTTCCGAAGTTTGAAATTTTTTTTAAATCCAAACTAAAGGTATCAAAAACTATTTTTTTATATTTTTTTAAATTCATTGGATTTCATTAAAGATTTAGTTAATTTTTTTAAATTAATTTCAATTTTCGATGGTAAAGATAAATTAATCTCATCAAGAAAAGAATTTTCATTTTATCAATAAAATACGTATTATGTAATTTCATCGTTTCTTCAAAACAAGAATTTTCTTTTTGAATATTAAAAAAATCTTGATAATCATTAACCGAAGGTTTATATTTTTTTTTTATTAAAATATTGACTCTTTTTTCTTTTTTAAAGTAAGAAACGCATATCATTTTATCAATTTTGGGTAAGTATTTAGTATTAGGATAGTTTTTTCTTAAAAAAAGAAATATTTTTAGATATTTATTTCGGTTTTTTTTAAAAACGAAATAATCATTAGATTGTAAATAATAACAATGAAAAATCTTTTCTTCTGCATTGTCTTTTAAAAGAATTTTAAAAAAATTAATTGCTAAATAAGATTTTTTTAAATAAAAGTTACATAAAGCAATTTTTTTTATTATATTATTATATAATTCTTTCTTAAAAAGAGATTTGTTCATAATATTATTAAAATGAATTAAAGCTTTTTTATAATATTTTTTTTTAAAAAGATACTCAGCCTCTGATGGATGATTCATTATTATGAATTTTTTTTTTTTTAAAAAAAACCTTTGAATAAGCGCATAATTTTTTCTTTGATAAAAAAAATGATATATTCTCTTTTTAAGAGAAATGTTCTGATGATATTTATTCTGATGATATTTATTCTGATGATTTAGTTTCTTAATATATTTCTGATTTTTCTTTGAATAGCTTTCCCCTTGACCTGATAAAAAATAAGGAATAAGAATTATAAATATAATTAAAATAGATTTAATTAGATTTTTCTTTTTATTTGTTTTAAACATTTTCAATTATATTTAACATATGATTATATTCAATATATAATTTTTTTTCTAAAGTTTGACTACCTTTATTTAAAGGTAACCTAACATATTTATGACATAAGCCTTTTATCTTTAATAAAGTTTTAATTCCAGAAGGATTCCCTTCTTGAAAAACTAAATTTAAAATTTTAGATATTTTATAATATAATTTATATGCTTTATTAACTTTCTTTTTAGAAGCAAATTTATAAATAAAATCTAATTCTTTTGGAAAAGCTTGTCCAATTACAGAGATTATGCCATCTCCCCCCCCTAAAACGATTGGTAATCCTATTGTATCATCTCCAGAAAAAACTAGAAAATCTTTTTTAATTTTCTGTTTTATCAAATTATATGATTGGATCATATTACCTGAAGCTTCTTTTATTCCGATAATATTATCTCTGTTATTAATTAATCTATTAATAGTTTCTAAATTAATATTAGTCCCAGTTCTATGTGGAACATTGTAAATTATAATTTTAATATCTGTCTTTTCAGATATAGTTTTAAAATGATTATAAATTCCTTCTTGGGACGGTTTATTATAATAAGGACATACAGATAAAATAGCCTCAAAATTATCTAATTTAATAACTTTTAAAGTTAATAAAACGTCTTCAGTATTATTACTCCCCATTCCTAATACAATAGGAATCCTATTTTTAGAAATATTTTTAACACAATTAATAATATCAATCTTTTCTTTTAACTTTAATGTAGGCGTTTCACCAGTTGTTCCTAATAATACTAAATATTGAACACCTTCATCTATTACATAAGATACTATCTTTTCAAGAGAAAGAAAATCTATTTCTCCTTTTTGATTAAAAGGAGTTACTAAAGCTATACCAATGCCAGAAAGATTAATATTTTTCATTTTTAAGTTAATTAAAGGCTATTATACTATAATATTAATAAAATGGTAACAAAATCTAAAATAGATTTCATCTCAATTAATTTAAAAGAAATATTTCATTATTTCAATATAGAACAAAAATCTCGATCGAGATTAGAAAAAGAATCACATAATTTTTGGGAAAAAATAAAAAAATCCAAAACTTTAATGAATTCTTTTTTTAAAAAAAAAAAAATATTAAATTATTTTTATAAGATAAAAGTATTATTAAATGAATTAAAAATTTTATTAGAATTTTTTCTTTCTGGTGAAGTAACAGAATTAGAAATAGATTTGATTTATCATCAAATCGAAAAAATATTTTCAAAAATTGAATTTACAAAATTTGTCTTCGGAAAAGAAGATAATTTAAATGCTGTTTTACAAATTTCAGCAGGAGCTGGAGGAACAGAAAGTTGTGATTGGGCATCAATGTTATATAGAATGTATATTATGTGGGCAGAAAGACATAAATTTAAAATAAAAAAAATAAATAGTTTCCAAGGAGACATAATTGGATTAAGATCTATTACTTTTATAGTAAAAGGATTATCTAGTTTTGGATATTTAAAAGGAGAAAATGGAGTTCATAGATTAGTAAGAATTTCTCCATTTGATAATTCGAAAAGACATACATCATTTGCTTCTGTATATATATATCCATTAATTGATAATGATATCAACATCAAAATAAACCCTTCAGATATTTCATGGAATACCTTTAGATCCAGAGGATCTGGAGGGCAAAATGTAAATAAAGTTGAATCTGGAGTTAGATTGCATCATCATCCTACTAATATAATTATTGAAAATTCTGAAACCAAATCACAATTTAATAATAAAATTAAAGCACTTAAATTACTTAAATCTCGTTTATTTTACATAGAAAAAAAAAATAAAAGCCAAAACACAAACACTAAGTTAAAAATAGAATGGAGTTCTCAAATAAGAAATTATATTATGCATCCTTATAAATTAGTTAAAGATTTAAGAACTGGATATGAGACATCAGATATAGAATCAGTATTGAATGGAGAAATAGATATTTTTTTAAAAAAAAATTTATTACTATTAAATTGATGAATATTGGATTCATAGGATATGGAAAGATGGGACAATCTATAGAAAGACAAGCTAGATTGCGAGGACATAAAAAATTATTTATTACAAATAAAACCCCGACTTATAAAGAATTAAAAAATTCTAAGATAGAAATGATCATAGAATTTAGTTCTCCTAAATTTGCTGTTTCAAATCTCATTATATGTCTTGAAAATAAGATACCTATAGTTAGTGGAACTACAGGTTGGGATAGTGATTTTTTTTTTATAAAAAACACATGTAAGAAATATAATGGGTCATTTGTTTCTTCTCCTAATTTTAGTATTGGAGTAAATATATTATTTTCTCTTAATCAAAAGATAGCTAAAATAATGTCTAAATCTAATTTAGATTACAAAGTAAGTATAAAAGAAATACATCATAAAAATAAATTAGATACTCCAAGTGGAACTGCTATTGCTTTAGCAAAAGATATAATTTTAGAAAATTATTGTGATAATTGGGGGTTAGTGTCTTTAAAAGAAAAGAAAAGATACATATCTATCTATTCCAAACGTATAAAAAATATAATAGGAATACATTCTGTATTATATGAATCAGATATTGATAGTATCGAAATAAAACATATTGCTAATAATAGAACAGGATTTGCCTTAGGTTCTGTAATAGCCGCTGAATGGTTATATAAGAAATTTGGATTCTTTTCTATGAAGGATGTTATTAAATTATAATATATTATTATTTCTAATAATAATCAAAATTCTCTATTTTCTAGGTACTTATAATTTATATTTAAAAAATGGTAGAAACCTTTTTGTAGCTGTTATTCCGATCTATAATCTCATTATTTTAATGAAAATCTTAAATAGACCAATATGGTGGTCTATCTTATTATATATTCCTATAATATTTTGTTTTATATACCCTATTTTATGTTTAGATATAATAAATATTTTTGATAAATGTAGTAAAAAAGATAAAATGTTATTATTAATAACATTGGGAGGGTATATTATTTATTTAAATATAAATCCAAATCCAAATCCAAATCCAAATCCAAATCCAAATCCAAATCTAAATATAATTAAAAAACGATCATCATCTATCTTTTTTTCTATTATCTTTACTTCTATTATAAATATATATATAATACAACCTTTTGTAATTCATACTCCTTCTATGAAAGATAGTTTATTAGTGGGTGATTTTTTATTTGTAAGTAAACTCCATTATGGAATAAGAATTCCTATTACTCAATTATCTATTCCATTAATACATAATAATTTTTTAGGAATTCAATCTTATATCTCTTATCTAAGATTACCTTATATTAGGTTACCTTGTTTTAAACAAATTAATCATAATGATATTATAGTATTTAATTTTCCAAATGATTTAAAAAAAAGACCTCTTGATAAAAAAGATTATTATCTTAAACGTTGTATAGGTTTACCTGGAGATATTTTATCTATTAAAAATGGATTAATATATATCAATGGAATTTTAGATAATAAAGTACAAAAAAAAATTAAAAAATATATTTTACCCAAAAATTTAAAAGAATATAATATTTATCCAGAGAACAAATTATGGAATCGTGATAATTATGGTCCGATTTATATTCCTAAAAAGGGGGATTATTTAAATCTAAATTTAGAAAATCTTTCTTTCTATAAAGATTTAATTACTAAATATGAAAATAGTTCATTAAAAATAAAAAAAAATAAAATATTTATTAATAATAAGGTACAATCTAAATATTTAGTAAATAAAAATTATTATTTTCTGTTAGGAGATAATAAAAATAATTCATTAGATTCTCGTTATTGGGGGCTGATACCATATGATCACATAGTTGGTAAACCATTATTTATCTGGTTAAGTATTTCAAAAAATGAATTTGTTCGTTGGAATAGATGTTTTACAATCATAAATAGTAAAACAGAAAAGAAATATTATATATATCATATAATGATAATTATTATTATTTATGAAATTAATTACTTATGTAAAAGAAGGAGAATCTCTAGATAGAGTATTAAAAAAATGTAAACAAAAATTTGATAAAGCTCGTATAATAAGAAAATTACGTGAACGTCAACAATATATAAAACCTTCTGAAAGGAAAAGAAAAATTTTAGCAAAAGCTAAGTATAGAGAATTTAGAAAACTTCTTAAGCACTAAAGTCAAGCTTTTAAGATGATTAAAATTTATGGTTTAGTAGGTAAAAATATTAGTTATTCTTTTTCTAAATTTTTTTTTTCAAAAATTTAATATAAAGAATCTTAAAAAGACTTTTTATACAATTTTTGATCTTAAAAGAATTAGATATATTAATATCTTTCTAGAAAAAAAAAACCAAATTAAAGGATTAAATATTACTATACCATATAAAAAAAAAATCATCAATTATATTGATTTAATCAATATTAATTTCTTAAAATTAGAATCCATTAATACAGTTAAAATTTTAAGTAAAATTACTATAGGTTATAATACAGATATATATGGATTTGAGAATTCTTTTAAATTTAAACGTCAATCATATATTGCTAATGCTTTATTATTAGGTAATGGAGGAGTATCACAATCTATTATTTTTGTTTTAAACAAACTAGGAATTAAATATATAGTGGCTTCAAGAAACCAATATACAAGATATTGTATTTTATATTCAGAGATTGATATTAATCTAATTAATAATTATAACACAATTATTAATTGTACGCCATTAGGAACATATCCAAATATTAATATTTGTCCTAATATACCTTATATGAATATTTCAAATAAATCTTATCTATATGATTTAGTTTATAATCCTAAAGACACTTTATTTATTAAAATAGGAAAAAAAAAAGGATCCATTATTAATAATGGAATTAATATGCTTTATTTACAAGCAAATCTTTCTTGGAAAATCTGGTATCAAATATTTGATTCATCAATTTATGAAAGAATATTACAAATATAATATATTAATTCATATAACCCCTCCTTAGAAAAAGAAGATATGAATATATATTTTTCAAAGATTGGTAATTCTTTTATTATTTCATATTTTAATTCTTGATCTAAAAGATCAGATTTAGAAATTACTAATAAACGTTTTTTTTTAAAAAGATTTTTATCAAAAAAATTTAATTCATTTCTAATTAGATTATAAGATTTTTTATAATCAATAACTTCTGCAGAAAGAATTAAAAAAAGAATTTTATTACGTTGAATGTGTTTAAGAAATTCAAATCCTAATCCTTTCCCTTTTGAAGCCCCTTTTATTATTCCAGGAATATCTGCTATTACAATTTTTTTTAAATTTTTATAATTAATAACCCCAATCTTAGGATTTAAGGTAGTAAATGGATAATTATCGATTTTTGGTTTAGATGATGTAATCATAGATATTAAAGTGGATTTTCCGGAATTTGGTAATCCAATTAAACCGACATCAGCTAAAAGTTTTAATTCTAAAACAAAAAGAAATTCTTTTCCAGATTCACCTTTTTCAGAATAAAAAGGAGTTTTACATAAAGAATTTTTAAAATGACAATTTCCCTTTCCTCCCTTTCCTCCAAATAATAAGATTTTTTCTTCATTATTATTTAGTATTTCAATAATAATATTACTACATATATCTTTAACAATAGTACCTATTGGTACTTCTATTATAGAATCTTTTCCATTAGAACCAGTTATTCTATTTCTACCACCAGTTTTCCCATTTTCAGCTATAATATGTTTTTTAGATTTTAAATGAGAAATTGTAAATAATTTATTATTTCCTCTAATTATAAGATTTCCTCCTTTTCCTCCATCTCCTCCATCAGGACCCCCTCTATTAATAAATTTTTCTTTTCTAAAATGTATTATTCCAGACCCACCATTCCCACTTCTACAATAAATTTTTAGAAAATCTGTAAATTTATTTAAATATGAATACATTTATTATAAGCATTAGTTATTGCTTCAACAACAGATTCACTAATTGTAGGATGTGGATGAAGACATTTAAAAAATTCAAATGACGTTGTTTCTAATTTACGAGCTACTACAATTTCAGAAATTAGTTCTGTCACTCCAGAACCTATCATATGACATCCTAACAATTCTCCAGAATTATCATCAATAATAACTTTAATAAATCCATCTGTACTATCATTTAGTTTTGCTTTTCCTAAAGCAGTAAATGGAAATTTACCTATTTTCAATTTATAGCCTTTATTGGTAGCTTCTTTTTCAGAAAAACCTACAGATGAAATTTCCGGATTAGAATAAATACACATAGGAACATTATTATAATCTAATGGGAGGGGGTTTAATCCAGTAATTTTTTCTACACAAATTATTCCTTCATAAGATGCAACATGAGCTAAAGATATACTAGGTATTACATCTCCTATAGCATAATATCCTTTAACATTTGTTGAATAATATTTATCTACACAAATCTGTTTAGTACTATTTAAAGTAATTCCTATTTCTTCTAACCCTAAATTTTCAGTATTGGGACAAATACCAATCGCAGAAATAATAATATCTACATATAGTATTTTATTAATGTTAGTTTTTAGAATCACTTTTGTGCATTGAATATAATCTAAATATTCAATACTTTGAATTATTGAAGATTTTAATATTATTATTCCATATTTTTTATATGAATTTTCCAATTGGATAGAAATATCTATATCTGAAAATGGGAAAACATTAGGCATTTTTTCTATTATAAATATTTTAGATCCTATCTTATTATAAAAATAAGCAAATTCTAAACCAATAGCTCCAGATCCTATAATTAATATATTTTTAGGTATATATTTTAATAACATTGCTTCACGATAACCAATGAGGGTTGATAATTTTTTTACTGTCTTCAAAATTTGATATTTAGCTCCCGTGGCAATAATTATATTTAAAGCATTATATGTTTTTTTCTTTCCATATTTATCTATAACAGAAACTATTTTGTTTTTACAAATTTTAGCTTCACCATATAAGATTTTTATCTTATTTTTTTTTATTAAATATAAAACTCCTTTATTAAGACTATCTGATATATAACGACTACGTAAAATAATTTTTTTAAAATCTAATTTTAGATTATTAGTAATAATTCCATATTTTGAAGCTTTTTTAAAACTATTAAAAATATTTGCACTTTTTAATAATGATTTGGTAGGTATACATCCCCAATTAAGACATACACCTCCAAGATTTTCTTTTTCTACAATAGCAGTTTGTAATCCTAATTGTGCTGCACGTATTGCAGCTACATAACCTCCAGGACCACTTCCAATTATAATTAAGTCAAAATACATAAATAATTATTAATAACTTAGTACTCACGACTGGATTTGAACCAGCAAATCTTAATAAAAGATACTACCACCTCAAGGTAGCGTGTATACCAATTTCACCACGTGAGTTGAGTCTAAACTTTTGTTATATTTTTTAATTTTTTTATTCTATTTTTCCACCACATTTTAGATTTTTTTATTTCAGTTTTTATAGCAAAATCTGTTATTTTAAGATAAACATTTTTTGTTATATTATTTTTTTTAATAAAAAATTCAAAATAATATTTGTTATCAAAATCTTGTTTCCATTTATATCTTACTAATTTATAAGGTATTTTTTTTATTAAAAAACATGTTGCATCATAATTATACCAAGTAAAAATATATCTATTTCCAATAGAAATAACATTATCTGCCAACCATTCAGACAATTTGACAGGGGCAGTTATATAATTATATAATAATTCAGTTGAAGAATTCATTAAAAATGAAATTTTTGTTTTTTTTCGCATGTTAAATTTAAATTTATTGATAATATACGTGGGCGTGATAGCTCATTCGGTTAGAGCGTCGGATTCATAACCCGGAGGGTGCCGGTTCAATTCCGGCTCACGCTACAGTGGATTAAAATATATGATCTATGGATAGATATTCTTTCCTAAACACAATCAATCACCAACAAATAGAAATTTTATATAAAAAATACCTAGAAGATCCAGATTCAATAGAACATAGTTGGCGTGCTTTTTTTCAAGGATTTGATTTCTATAAAGAAAAATATGACTTTTGTAAGTTTAGAAAAAAATCTGTATCAATAGATAAAGAAATTAATGTTTTAAAATTAATTAATTTTTATAAAAAAGAAGGTCATTTATTTGCTAAAATAAATCCTATATCAGAAAAAATCTATTATCCTACACCGACATTAAAAAAATTTTGTCTTGAGAAAGAGGATCTTGATAAGATTTTTTTTTCTTCAAAAGAAATTGGATTGCCTCCATGTACTCTTAGAGAGATAATTGTTTTTTTAAAAAACAGATATTGTGAATCAATTGGATTAGAATATATGTATTTATATAACCCAGAACAAATAAATTGGATTAATAACTGGATTAATAATTCTAATAATAGATTATATAATAATGAGAAATTTCAAATATTAATAAATCTAAATAAAGCAACAAAGTTTGAAAAATTTATTCATACCAAATTTGTTGGACAAAAAAGATTTTCAATAGAAGGTAATGAATCTATTTTACCAGCGATAAATTATATAATAGAATATTCTTCGATTAATTATCCAATAAAAGATTTTGTTATAGGTATGTCACATAGAGGACGTTTAAATATATTATGTAATATACTAAAAAAAAATTGTAAAAAACTTTTTAGTGAATTTTTTGGAAAAGAATATATTGAAAAAACTTTTTTAGGAGATGTTAAATATCATTTAGGAGATAACATTTATCTAAAAAATAAAATAGGAAGAGAAATTAATATTATAAATGTTCCTAATTCATCTCATTTAGAATCTGTATATCCAATTGTAGAAGGAATTGTTCGTGCTAAAATTGATAATGATTATAATTGTAACTTTAATAAAGTGATTCCCATCCTTATACATGGAGATGCAGCTTTTTCTGCTCAAGGAATAGCATATGAAGTTATACAAATGTCATTACTTGAAGGCTATAAGACTGGTGGAACTATACATATTATAGTAAATAATCAAATTGGATTTACTACAAATTGCTCAGATTCTCGTTCAAGTATTTATTGTACAGATTTAGCTAAAGTCATTCTTTCTCCAGTTATACATGTTAATTCAGATGATGTAGAATCAGTTATTTATTCTATTCGTTTTGCTATAGATTTTCGTATGTCATATAATCAAGATGTATTTGTAGATTTATTAGGTTATAGAAAATATGGACATAATGAAGGAGATGACCCGCGTTTTACTCAACCAAATTTTTATCAAATTATTGATAATAATAAAAATATATATAAAAACAAACTTAAGAAATTAATCTATAAAAAAAAAATTAAATTTTCTGAAAAAAAATATAAAAATTATCTCAATAATGGATTAATTAAATCTAAATTTGAAATAAAAACTAAGTTAGATAATTTTCTAATTGCTAAAGTATTAATTAATGTAGTTAAAACTAACTTTAAGAAAAATCTATTATTAAAAATAGGTAATAAAATTTATAATGTTCTTAAGAAGAAAAACATTTATAATAAAACTGAAAAATTTTTCAAAATCAAAAACAAAAAACTGTTAAAAACAGAAACTGTAGATTGGGGGATAGCTGAATTACTTGCATATGGGTCTTTATTATATGAAGGTTATAATATTAGATTATCTGGAGAAGATGTAGAAAGAGGAACTTTTGCACATAGACATATTGTCATTATTTCAGAATTTGAAGAAAAGATATATTTATTAAATAATATCCGGAATGGACAAGGGAAATTATATGTTTATAATTCTTTATTATCAGAATATGGAGTTTTAGGTTTTGAATATGGATATTCAATGTTTAATACAAATACTTTAACAGTATGGGAAGCTCAATTTGGTGATTTTAGTAATAGTGCTCAAATTATAATAGATCAATATTTATCTTCTGCGGAAACTAAATGGAAAATAAAAAATAGTATAGTTCTACTTTTACCTCATGGTGATGAAGGTCAAGGATCAGAACATTCTTCTTCAAGAATTGAAAGATATTTACAATTATGTGCATACTATAACATGTTTATATGTAATTGTAGTACTCCATCAAATTTTTATCATCTTTTAAGAAGACAAATAAAATTTGATTTTATCAAACCATTAATAATATTTACACCCAAAAGTTTATTGAGAAATATTCAATGCATTTCATCATTAAGTGAACTTTATAATGGAAAATTTGAAGAATTTATAGATGATAAATATGTAATTAAAAATTATGTAGATACATTAGTATTTTGCTCTGGAAAAATTTATTATGATCTTTTTAAAAAAAGAAAAATTCTTAATAAAAAAAATATTGCAATTATAAGAATTGAACAATTATATCCAATAATCAATAATTTATTTGAAAAAATACTTAGACAGTATACAAATAAAAGAAAAATTATTTGGGTACAAGAAGAACCAGAAAATATGGGAGTATGGCCTTATTTGTTTAGAAAATATAGTAAAATTCCATGGATACTTATATCCCCCACTGAAAGTTCAGCACCTTCTATTGGAAGAAATAATTTTTTTTTAAAAACCTATTTAAAATTAATAAATAAAGTATTTAATACATAAATTAATGTTATTAGAAATAACAATTCCATCTCCTGGAGAATCAATAACAGAAGTTGAAATATCATCTTGGTTAGTTAAAGATGGGGATTTTGTAAAAAAAAATCAAGTAATTGCAGAAATAGATTCAGATAAGGCAACTTTAGAAATACGTGCAGAAGAAAGTGGAATTTTAATTATAAAAGCTAAAAAAGGAGAAATTTTAAAAGTCGGAGAAAGATTATGTTTAATAGATACTTCTAAAAAAGAACCATCAGAAAAAAATTCTACATCTCCATCAGCAAAAAAAATATTAAGTCAATATAAAATATATAATAAAATAGCCCCAAAAAAACATGATGCTATTAAAGCAATTCCGTCTATGGGAACTAAAAGTTTAATTAATAGATCTTTTAACGTAAAAAGATTATCTAAACTTAGACGTAAATTATCAGAAAGACTTGTTTCAGTAAAAAATGAAACAGCTATGCTGACTACTTTTAATGAAGTAGATATGAGTCAGATTTTGTTTTTAAAAACAAAATATAAAGATGTTTTTAAAGAAAAACATGGAGTTAATTTAGGATTTATGCCTTTTTTTGTAAAATCTTGTATAAAAGCGTTAAAAGAATATCCTAATATTCATTCTATGATAGATAGGGAAAATCAAATTAATTTTAATTATTATGATGTAAGTATTGCCGTTTCTGGACCTAAAGGATTAATGGTGCCAGTTATTAGAAATGCAGATACTCTTTCTTTTAGAGGTATAGAAAAAACTATAAAAGATTTATCTAATCGTATTAAAAATTCAACCATATCTATAGATGATATGACTGGAGGTACTTTTACAATAACAAATGGAGGAATTTTTGGTTCTATGTTATCTACTCCTATAATAAATCCCCCCCAAAGTGCTATATTAGGTATGCATAATATAGTAGAAAGACCGGCAGTCATTTTAGGAAAAATCGAAATTAGACCAATTATGTATTTAGCATTATCTTATGATCATAGAATCATAGATGGTAAAGAAGCAGTAGGTTTTTTATTTTCAATAAAGAAATCAATAGAAAATCCTATTAAGACTTTAATAGGTTCAGAAAACGAATTAAATAATTATTTTGAATTATAATTTATCCAATTTTTCTTTTTCAAAGTATTTATTTTTTATTGATTGACGTTTATCATAATTTTTTTTACTTTTAGCTAAAAAAAAAATTAATTTGATATATCCTCTCTCATTTAGAAAAATCTGAGTAGGAATTATATTGAATTTTAAATCATTTATTTTATTATAAATCAAATTAATTTCTTTTCTTTTAAGAAGAAGTTTTTTCACCCTTTTAGGATGAAAATTCATTCCAAGTAAATAATTTGATACATACATATCAAAAACATAAATATTATTTTTTATTAGTTTACAATAACTATTGTTTAAAGAAACGTTATTATTTTTTATTGATTTTACCTCACTTCCTAATAATTCTAGACCAGCTATAAATTTATATTTATTTATTAATTCATAGTCAAAATATGCTCTTCTATTATTAATATTTAATTTCTTTACCAAATTTTAATTATGTTTTATGACTTTAAAAAAAGTATTATTTATGAAATAATATCTGTATTAAAATCTATACAGGATCCAGAAATATCAGTAGATATATATGAATTAGGTCTTATATATGATATAAGAATATCAAATAATTTCTTTATAAATATAATAATGACTCTTACTAGCCCTAATTGTCCTGTAGTTGAAATTTTACCTTTAAAAGTAAAAAATAAAATTTTTAATATTAAAAATGTTAAAAATGTAGAAATAATACTTACATTTTATCCTAATTGGACTTATAATATGATAAGTAGCTTAATGATTTAAAGAAAATTTTTTTTTATAAAAAATTTATATTATATTAATAATATATATTATATATTTAAATTAAATTAAATGATATGATAGATAAGATAGATAAGCATAAGCATATGATAGATAAGCATATGATAGATAAGCATATGATAGATAAGCATATGATAGATAAGCATAATACTAATACTCTAGAAATTAAGGGATTGGTAAAAACTATATTTGAGGTTAAACATTTCAAAAATGTATTTCAAAAAAGAGAAATCCTTCTATTAACAGAAGAGCAATATCCACAAAAAATAATAATTGAATTTATTCAAGACAAAGTCAAAATATTAGATTTTGTGGTAGAAGGAGATAGAATAAAAGTTTTTATAAATTTAAAAGGGAGAAAATGGATTTCCTCTGATGGAACAGAAAAATATTTTAATTCTATTCAAGGTTGGAAAATTGAAAAACTTGAAAGGGAATCGGAATCTGAAGGTGAATCTGAATCGGAATCTGAAGGTGAATCTGAATCTGAAGGTGAATCGGAAGGGGAATCCGAATCTGAAGGTGAATCGGAAGGGGAATCGGAATCGGAATCGGAAGGGGAATCGGAATCTGAATCTGAATCTGAAGGTGAATCGGAAGGGGAATCTGAATCTGAATCGGAATCTGAATCTGAATCTGAATTTGAATTTGAAGAAAAACCCCTTCCCCCAAAAAAAGGGGAAGGTCTAGAAGATTTTCCTTTTTAATGCTTTAAAAGGGGGTTTACATCATTTTACATCGTTTACATCATTTTACATCGTTTACATCATTTTACATCATTCCTCCCATTCCACTATTAGGCATTTGTGGCATAGCTGGTTCTTCTTTTTTTATTTCTGTAATTACACACTCAGTAGTTAATAACATTCCAGAAACTGATGCTGCATTTTCTAATGCAACACGTGTTACTTTTGTTGGATCAATTATTCCTTCAGAAATCATATTTTTATAATCACCTAATTTAGCATCGTAACCAAATTCATTTTTTCCTTCAGCAACTTTAGCAACTATTACTGAACCTTCTTCACCAGCATTAGCAACTATTTGACGTAGAGGTTCTTGTAAGGAACGTTTCACAATTTTTAGACCTGTATCTTGATCTACATTATCTACTTTAATACCATTTAAAGATTTTATTGCACGAACTAATGCCACTCCTCCTCCAGCAACTATACCTTCTTCAACGGCTGCTCTTGTAGCATGTAAAGCATCATCTACACGGTCTTTTTTTTCTTTCATTTCTACTTCAGATGCTGCACCTACATATAGAACAGCAACTCCTCCAGCTAATTTAGCTAATCTTTCTTGAAGTTTTTCTTTATCATAGTCAGATGTAGTTTTTTCTATTTGAGCTTTGATTTGATTAACACGTGATTCTATCTCGGATTTCTTTCCATTTCCATTTACAATAGTAGTATTATCTTTATCTATAGTTACTCTTTCTGCTTTTCCTAAAAAGCTTAATTTAGTCTCTTCTAATTTACTTCCTGTTTCTTCAGAAATAACAGTTCCTCCAGTAAGAATAGCTATATCTTCTAACATAGCTTTTCTTCTATCTCCAAAACCTGGAGCTTTTACTGCTGCTACTTTTAAAGCACCTCTAATTTTATTTACAACAAGAGTTGCTAATGCTTCTCCTTCAACTTCTTCAGATATAATTAATAAAGGTTTTCCAGATTGAGCAACGGGTTCAAGGATAGGAAGTAGATCTTTCATAGAAGAAATTTTTTTATCGGAAAGTAAAATATATGGATTATCAAATTCTGTAATCATTTTATCAGAATTAGTTACAAAATATGGCGATTGATATCCACGATCAAATTGCATTCCTTCAACAACATCTACCGTAGTTTCTATACCTTTAGCTTCTTCAACAGTAATTACACCTTCTTTTCCTACTTTTTCAAACGCAACTGATATTAATTCCCCTATTGCCTCATCATTATTAGCAGATATTGAAGCTACTTGCTTAATTTTTTCATTACTTCCTCCTACTTCTCTAGATTGTTTTTTTAAATCATTTACAACTGCTTCTACTGCTTTATCTATTCCTCTTTTTAAATCCATAGGATTAGCTCCAGCAGCTACATTTTTTAATCCTTCACGAACTATAGCTTGTGCAAGTACTGTAGCAGTAGTAGTTCCATCTCCTGCTATATCATTAGTTTTAGAAGCTACTTCTTTTACCATTTGAGCTCCAATATTTTCTATAGGATCTTCTAATTCTATTTCTTTAGCTACTGAAACACCATCTTTAGTAACTTGTGGGCCTCCAAAAGATTTTTGTAAAACGACATTTCGGCCTTTTGGTCCTAAAGTTACTTTAACAGCATTAGCTAATGCATCTACTCCTTTTTTTAATTTGTCTCTAGCTTCAATATCAAATTGAATATTTTTTGCCATACAATTCATATTATTGCAAGAATATCAGATTCACGCATTATCAAATAATCTTTCCCATTAAATCTAAGTTCTGTTCCAGAATATTTCCCATATAATACTTTATTACCTGTTTTTACGGTTAAAGGTTCATTTTGTTTTCCTAATCCTACTGCTACTACTATTCCCTCTTGAGGTTTTTCTTTTGCTGTATCAGGAATAATTATCCCTGAAGAAGTTTTAGTTTCTGCTGGAGAGGGTTCTATTACTACACGATCTGATAAAGGTTTAATTTTTAAATTTGCCATATTCTTTTAATATTGTTTGAGATAATAATTAATATTATCAATATTAATGATAATATAAAGGTAAGTTTTTCTAAAAACAATTGTATCTTTCTATTTCCCTTTACCAACTTAGACGTTTGTATAAACAGAAAAAATATTAAGAATAAACATATTATTAGAATTGATAATTCTATAATAGAATAAATGATAATTATTTTAATCATAATAATATATTTCCAACTAAAGTAGCCGATGTACAATTAGTAATTTTTACTTTTATAAAATATCCTATTTTAGAATTTTTTTTAGGAAATATGACTATATCATTTCCAGAATTTCTTCCATAAAAAAAATTAATATTCTTTGTTGAAATTCCCTCGATTAAAATATCTTGAAGACTATCAATAGATTTTATCTTTCTATAATAGGAATGTGTTTTTTGTAAATTTATGATTTCAGTTAATCGACGTTTTTTTGTGGATAATGAGACATTGTCAATTAATTTTTTATAAGCATAAGTCCCTATTCTATGTGAATATAGAAACATATATGAAAAGTTATATTTTACATAATTCATTAAATGAAGGGTTTCATTATGATTATTTTGATTTTCATTACAAAATCCAGTGATTATGTCACAAGATAGAGAACAATTAGGTATAATATTTCTAATTTTCTTTATAAGAAAAATGTAATCTACATATGTATGTTTTCTATTCATTAATGATAATATTCTATTACTTCCTGATTGAACTGGTAAATGAATATGTTTACATATATTAATATATTTTTTAATTACGTTTAAAACATTATCTGACATGTCATTAGGATTAGAAGTCCAAAAACGTATTCTCATAAGAGGTACAGAAATAGCAACTAATTCTAGTAATTTAGAAAAATTTATGATTTCTTCATTTTTTATTTCTTTTCTTTTCAAATTTTTTTTTAATCCTCCTCCATACCAGAAATATGAATCTACATTTTGACCTAAAAGTATTATTTCTTTATATCCTTTTTTAAATAAAAATTTACATTCTTTTATAATACTATATGGATCACGACTTTTTTCACGACCTCTTGTAAAAGGAACTACACAAAAAGTACACATATTATCACATCCCCGTATTATAGTAACAAATGCAGTTATTTTTTTTTCTTCCCTTTTAGGAATAATATCAGCATAAGTTTCAGTTTTAGAAAATGAAGTACTTATATATTCTCCTTTTTTTTTAAAAAAATTATTTATTAAATTTGGAATTTCTCTATAAGAGTCAGGCCCTACTACTAAATGTTCTTTTATCTTTTTAAATTTTGAAGCCATACACCCTAATATACCAATTAAAATATTATTTTTTTTTATAATAAATTTGATTTGATTTATTCGTAAAAGAATTTTCTTCTCAGATTTTTCTCGAATCGAACATGTATTAATTAATATTATATTAGCTTCTTTTAAATTTTCAGTTTTAATGAATCCTTTATTATCTAAAATAGAAGATACAATTTCATTATCAGAGATATTCATTTGACAACCATAATTTTCTATATAAAATTTTTTCTTTATCATATGCACATAAATTAATTTCATTTATTAAAAATGATAAAAAAAAAAAAGATAATATATAATTTTAATAATTCTGATTATAAATATGGATTTTATACTAAGATAGAATCAGAAAAAATTCCAAAAGGAATCAATGAAGATATTATAACTAAAATATCTAAAAAACAAAATGAACCTTATTGGATGTTAAAAATCAGATTAAAATCATATAAAATATGGAAAAACATGATTCCTCCTAAATGGAGTAATATATCATATAAAATTCCTTATTTTAATAACATAAGTTATTATTCTGCTATAAAAAAAAATAAATTTCTTAAAAAAGAAATCGATAGTAAATTATTAGACACTTTTCAGAAATTAAATTTAAAATTTAAAAAATCAAAGATTGCATTAGAAATAATTATGGATTCTGTTTCTGTTACTACAACTTTTAAAAAAATTTTATCAGAAAAAGGTATAATATTTTGTACTATTAGTAAGGCAATAAAGAAATATCCTTATCTTATAAAGAAATATATGGGTCAAATAGTTCCAATAAAAGATAATTTTTATTCAGCATTAAATTCAGCTGTTTTTTCTGATGGATCTTTTTGTTATATACCCAAAAATGTACGTTGTCCTGTAGAATTATCTACATATTTTCGTATAAATGAATCAGGAATCGGTCAATTTGAAAGAACACTTTTAATTGCTGATGAAAATTCATATGTTAGTTATCTAGAAGGATGCACTGCTCCTCAGCGAAAAGAAAATCAATTACATGCTGCGGTTGTTGAATTAATAGCCTTAGAAGGTGCAGAAATTAAATATTCTACTGTCCAAAATTGGTTTCCTGGAAATAAAAATGGAATAGGAGGAGTTTTAAATTTTGTAACTAAAAGAGGATTATGTGAAAAGAAATCTAAGATATCTTGGACTCAAATAGAAACTGGATCAGCTATAACTTGGAAATATCCCTCTTGTATTTTAAAAGGTAATAATTCAATAGGAGAATTTTATTCAGTAGCTTTTACAAAAAATTTTCAACAATCAGATACTGGCACTAAAATGATTCATATCGGAAAAAATACTAAAAGTACTATTATTTCAAAAGGTATATCAGCTGGATATTCTAAAAATAGTTATAGAGGATTAGTTTCTATTTCTTCTAAAGCTACTAATTCGCGTAATTTTTCACAGTGTGATTCTTTATTAATAGGTAATACATGTAGTGCTCATACTTTTCCTTTTTTAAAAGGAAAAAATAATTCATCTAAAGTTGAACATGAAGCAACAACCTCGAAAATAGGAGAAGATCAAATCTTTTATTGTAATCAACGTGGAATTAATTTAGAAAAAGCAATTTCACTTATAGTAACTGGATTTAGTCAAGAAATTTTAGATAGATTACCTATGGAATTTGCAATAGAAGCAAGAAAATTATTAGAAATAAAATTAGAAGGTTCAGTCGGATAATGTTAAAAATTAAGAATTTATATGTTTCAGTAAAAAAAAAACAAATATTAAAAGGTGTTAATCTAACAATTAATAAAGGAGAGATTCATGTAATAATGGGACCTAATGGATCTGGTAAAAGTACATTAGCTTCTATAATAGCTGGTAAAAAGGATTATACAATAAATAAAGGGAATCTTATATTTGAAAATATAAATTTAAATTTTTTTCCTCCAGAAGAAAGAGCGCATTTAGGGATTTTTCTATCTTTTCAAGATCCAATAGAAATACCCGGTATATCAATACTTAATTTTATAAGAATTTCTATAAATTCTATAAGGAAAGCGAATGGAAAAAAAGAATTATCTTATAATGAATTTTTTAAAAAAGTAAAAATGGTATCTGATTTATTGAAAATCAATAGAACTTTTCTTTCAAGATATTTAAATGAAGGATTTTCCGGGGGGGAAAAAAAACGTAATGAAATATTTCAAATGTGTATGATTAATCCCAAATTATCTATATTAGATGAAATTGATTCTGGCTTGGATATAGATGCTATTCGTACTATTTCTAGAGGAATTCATCAATTTAAAAAAACAAATAATTCTATATTAATAATTACTCATTATCAAAGATTGTTAAATTATATAGTTCCTGATTATGTACATATTTTCTATAAAGGGAAATTAGTTAAATCTGGCAATAAAGAATTAGCTATAAAAATTGAATCAGAAGGTTATGATTGGATAAAAAATTAATTAAATGAATTTTAACAAAAAAATTTATTCTAAATCTAGATTAGAAATTAATAATAATATTAATTATTATATAAATCTTATTCGTACTAAATCAATCAAACTTTTAAATAAAAAGTTTTCATTAACAGATATTAAATTAATTTATTCTGAATATTTATTTCCTGTTAAAGAAGCAGAATCTATATATTATGATATAATCAATAAATATATTTTAGATAAAAATGGAATGTATTTATTTTTTATAAATGGTTTTTATCTTTTAAATTTTTTTAAAAAAAAGAAAAAATATTTATTATCAATAAATGATATTATCACCAATAATAAAAATTATTGTTATTCAAATATTGAAAAATTTTATGGTAAATCCATATACAATAATGATACTTTAAATTTATTTAATTTCTTCTTTTCAAAAGATGGCGCCTACATCTTTATACCAGATAATTTTTGTTTTAAACCCAATATATATATTATATATATATATAATCTTAATTATGATTATTCAATCATAAATCCTAGAAATTTAATAATTATAGGAAATAATTCTAAAGCTAAAATTGTAGAAATACATGAATCATTAACAAATAAAATTTGTTTTAGTAATTCAGTTACTGAAATCTATTCTAGAAAAAATAGTAATATAGATTATATTAAAATTCACAATAATTTATCTTTTTTCTATTTAAGAGATAAAACTTTTTTGACACAAAAAAAAAATAGTACTTGTAGTGTCAGTACTTTTTCATTTGAAGGAAGATTATTAATTAATAATATTAAATTAATTAATTTAGGAAATTATTCAAAATTTAATTTAAATGGACTTACAATCATAAGAAAAAAATTATTAAATCAATTAATTTATAATAAAACATTAATAGATCATTTATATCCTAATTGTGAAAGTTATCAAACTTATAAATCAATTTTATATGGAAGATCAAAAGTATTTTTTTGGGGTAAAATTAAAATTTCGAAAAAAGCAAATAATATAAATGCTTTACAAAAAGCTAATAATATTTTAATTAATAAAAATGCATTTGTTTATACAAAACCTGAATTAGAAATTTATACAGATAATGTTAAATGTTCACATGGATGTACTATAGGAAAAATAGATAAAAATAAGATTTTTTATCTCTGCTCTAGAGGAGTTATAAAAACTGTCGCAAAATCAATACTTATCTTTCTTTTTTCTAAAGAGATACTAAAAAAAATTAATATACAGAATATAAAAGATTTAATAATAAAAATTATAATAAAGAATTTGGATAATTATTATTTACAAAAATGTTATGTTAGCTAAAATAGAGATAAAAAATCTAAGGAAAAAATTTGCTATTTTTAATTCTCTTCTTAAAAAAAAGAAATTAGTTTATTTAGATAATGCAGCCACTACTCAAAAACCTAATAAAGTAATAAATTCAATAAAAGAATATTATTCAAATATAAATTCTAATGTTCATAGAGGAGCTTATTATTTAAGTAATAAAGCTACTGAAAAATTGGAATATAGTAGAGTCAAAATTCAAAATTTGATAAATGCTAAATATTCACATGAAATTATTTTTACAAGTGGGGCAACAGAAAGTATTAATTTAATAGCTAATAGTATTTCTTCTTTAATAAAACAAAAAGATGAAATTCTAATTCCATATTCTGAACATCATTCTAATATAATCCCATGGCAAATTCTTTGTAAGAAAAAAAAAGCATTATTAAAAATAATCCCCATAGATTATAATGGAAATCTAAAATTAGATTATTTTAAATCTATTATTTCAAATAAAACGAAATTAATCTCTTTAAGTCATGTATCTAATGCGTTAGGAGTTATTAACCCAATTAATGATATTATTGATGAAGCTAAAAAATATAATACGTTAGTATTAATAGATGGTTCACAAGCTATATCTCATATTCCAATAAATATACAAAAAATTAATCCTGATTTTTATGTATTTTCAATACATAAAATGTATGGCTCTACTGGAATAGGAGTTCTTTATGGAAAAGAGTATATTTTAAATCTAATACCACCATATAAATATGGTGGTGAAATGATAGATAAAGTTTCATTTGAAGAAACAACATATTCAAATTTACCATTTAAATTTGAAGCTGGAACTAAAAATATAGGAGGAATTATATCTACAATTGATGCAATAGCATTTATAGAAAAATATAATATTAAAAATATTAAAACTTATGAAGAGAAAATTATGAATTATGCAATAAAGTTATTTACTTCTATAAAAGGAATTAAAATTTATGGAGAAGAAAAAAACCGTTCTAGTATTATATCATTTAATATAAAAAAAATACATCCATTTGATGTAGGGAAAATATTAGATAATTTTGGTGTAGCAGTAAGAACTGGAAATCATTGTGCACAACCTATAATGGATTTTTTTTCTATTCCTGGAACTATAAGAATAAGTTTCGCTATATATAATACATTTGAGGAAATAGATTATTTATATAAAATAATAAGAAAAATAATAAAGTTAATTGATGGGGAATACGTTAAATTTTAATATTATATTGAAATAGAAATATCAACATTATGAATAAAAAAAAAAAAAAGTTTTAGAAGAAAAAGATCTTAAACCAAGATGTCCTGTTGTTACTATAATGGGGCACGTAGATCATGGAAAAACCTCTTTATTAGATTATATAAGAAAAACTAATGTTATAGCTGGAGAATGTGGAGGGATTACACAACATATTGGAGCATATAATGTTAAATTTAAAAAAGGGAATAGTATTACTTTTTTAGATACCCCTGGTCATGAAGCATTTACTTCCATGAGAGCTAGAGGAACTAAAATAACAGATATAGTAGTTGTAGTAATAGCTACAGATGATGATGTAATGCCTCAAACTAAAGAAGCTATTAGCCATGCACAATTAGCTGGTGTCCCTATAATATTTGCATTAAATAAAATTGATAAAATTAATTCAAACCCGGATAAAATACGAAGACAATTATCTGATATGAATTTGTTATTAGAAGAATGGGGAGGAAAATATAAATCTCAAGAGATATCTGCTAAACTTGGAAAAGGAATAGAGAAATTATTAGAAAAAATTTTATTAGAAGCAGAAATTTTAAATTTAAAAGCGAATACTAATAAACCTGCAGCGGGAACAGTAATAGAAGCTTTTTTAGATAAAGGGCGAGGGTATTGTACAACAATCCTTATCCAAGAAGGAACATTAAAGTTAGGAGATTATGTAGTAGCGGGTACTTTTCATGGAAAAATAAAAGTTATTTTAGATGATATAGGAAATAATATTAAAAAAGTATTACCATCAAAACCAGGCAAAATTTTAGGATTAAATGGAGCTCCGACTTCTGGTGAAAGATTTCAAGTTTTTAAAAATGAAAAAGAAGCTAAACAATTAGCTTCAATAAGGAGTAATTTAAAAAAAGAACAGAATCTACGTTCTCGTATTACATTAGAGGGAAGAGGAGATTTTAAAGAATTAAAATTAATAATTAAAGGAGATATGGATGGATCGGTAGAAGCTATAACAGATTCATTAGAAAAATTATCGACAGATAGTAGAATAATTAATATTATATATAAAAACATTGGTCTGATAACAGAATCTGATGTTTTATTAGCAAAAGCGTCTAATGCAATTATTGTTGGGTTTAATGTTAAATGCACATTAAAGGCTAAAATGATTGCCACTAAAAAT
This sequence comes from Candidatus Karelsulcia muelleri, assembly GCF_024818015.1. Lineage (GTDB taxonomy): Bacteria > Bacteroidota > Bacteroidia > Flavobacteriales > Blattabacteriaceae > Karelsulcia > Karelsulcia muelleri_C. The sequence continues at coordinate 165,899 of NZ_CP093908.1, forward strand.
AACTTAGAAATAAGATTATATCATATAATATATGATATAATCAATGACTTTAAAAAATCATTATATGGAATAAAGGGGAAAACAGTTACTGTAATAGGAAATGCTGAAATAATAAATTTCTTTAAAAGAAAGCAAATAGGAACTATTGCCGGATGTTTAATTAGAAATGGAAAAATAATACGTAATTCTAAGATACGTTTAATTAGAGACGGAGTAGTTATTTATACTGGCGAGTTAAATTCTTTAAAAAGATTTCAAGATGATGTAAAAGAAGTAAATAAAGGATATGAATGTGGAATAATTATTAAAGATTATAATGATTTTAAAATTGGAGATATAATTGAATGTTATCTTTAAATCTTATTTATAATTTGATTTTGTATATTTATTGATTCTTTATGAATTTCTTGAAAGATATTTTCTAGAAATTTTTCTGATAAACATAATTTCTGTCCTAAGGTTTGATATTCTTCTATTAAAGATTTCCATCTTTTAGGTTGAAAAACTAATAAATTGTTTATTTTTTTTATTATTGCTACTTTTTCAGATGATTCCATTCTCTCAGATAATAAATATATTAAATTTTGATCTAATTCAGATATAAGAACTCTTATATGTTCTAATTCCATTTCAGTTTTAGAATTTGTTTTTTTAAAAAAATCGTTTTTTAAAAATTCTACAAATTGTTCCGGTCTTATTTGTTGTTGAGAATCACTTAATGCTTTATCAGGATTACAATGTGTTTCTACTATTAATCCTTCATATTTAAAACTCATTGCTTGTTTAATTACTTCAAATAAACATTCTCTATTTCCACTAATATGGGATGGATCACATAACATAGGTATATTTGGATATAATTTTTTAAATTTTAATGCTAATCCCCAATTAGGAGTATTACGATATTTTCTACTTTTATAAGTAGAAAAACCACGATGTATAACTCCTATCTTTTTAATTCCTTGATTCATTAATCTTTCTAAAGCTCCAATCCATAAATCAAGATCAGGATTGATAGGATTTTTAACTAAAATTATTTTAGTTGTATTTTTTAATGCTTCTGATATTTCTTGTACAGTAAATGGATTAACTGTACTTCTAGCTCCTATCCAGATTATATCTATATCATATTTTAATGCTAGTTCTACATGAGTCGAATTAGCAACTTCTGTTGCTGTTAAAAAACCTGTTTCTTTTTTTACTTTATTTAGCCATTTTAAGCCAATCTGGCCTATACCTTCAAAACAATTTGGTCTAGTTCTTGGTTTCCATATTCCTGCTCTAAAAACTTGTATATAATTTTTATCTAATTTTTTAGCTGTTTCTAGTACTTGATTTTCAGTTTCTGCACTACATGGACCTGATATAATCAGAGGCTTCTTAAAGCTATTTATCCAATTTTGTTCTATATTTTTCATTTAATATTCTCCTATTACGTAAAAATAATTATTTATTTTATTTATTTCTTTTTTCATAAAAAAATAATTCTTCTTTTTAAGAAATTTTATATCTATAAAAAATAGATATTCCCATGGTTTTTTTTTAATTGGAAAAGTTTGAATACTTGTAATATTTATATCATAATATGATATTATGTTTAATATTTTAGATAATTCTCCTATTAGATTTTTTAATCTAAAATAGAAAGACGCTTTCTCAAAAAGAGAAATTTTTTTATATTTCTGATTATTATTTATAATAATAAACCTTGTAAAATTGTTATTAACAGTTTGTATATTTTTATCTACAATTTTTAAATTATACGCCGTAGCAGCTTCTTCAGAAGCTATAGCTCCTATATAATAATTTTTATTTTTAAATATAAAATAAGCGGCTTCTGCTGTATCTACCGATTCAGATATTTTTATATTTCTATATTTAGAAATATAATTTTTACATTGTAATATAGCCATAGGATGGGATATGATTTTTTTAATATTTTTAATATTACTATTTTTAGTTTTTAGAATTAAAAAATTATGATTAATAGGTAAATATATTTCTCTACTTATTTTAAGATTATATAATTTTATTAAAAAAAAATTATATATTAACACACCTGCAATAGAATTTTCTATTGCTAGTACTCCTATATCTGCTGTAAATTTTGAAACAAAATGTGTTAATTCATTAAATGTTTTACATTCGATAAGATCATAATCTATTTTAGAGAAAAGTTTTTTAGTAGCAATTTCATGGAAACAACCTTTTATACCTTGAATCGCAATTTTTTTTTTCATGTTTTACTTTACAAACTTATTATGAATTAAATATTCTAATATTTGAACTGCATTTGTAGCAGATCCTTTACGTAAATTATCAGAAACTATCCACATGTTTAGAGATTTGGTTTTAGACATATCTCTTCTAATCCTTCCAACAAATACATTATCGTTTCCTTCACAAAGAATGGGCATAGGATATATATTATTTTTTAGATTATCCATTAATATTAATCCATTGGTATTTGATAATAGATTCCGTAAATCATTTATATCAAAATCATTTTTAAATGTTAAATTAACACTTTCAGAATGACCACCTACTACAGGTATACGTACAGACGTAGCGGTAATTCTTATATTTTTATCATTAAAAATTTTTTTTGTTTCATTTATTAATTTTAATTCTTCTTTAGAATAACCATATCTATCAAATATCTCACAATGAGGAATAGCATTTCTATTTATTTTAAAACAATAATTTTTTTTAAAATTTATAAAATTTTCCTCATTTATTAGTTGATCTAATCCTTTTTTTCCTGATCCTGTAACAGATTGATAAGTAGATATTACTATACGTTTTATTTGATATTTTTTAGATAATGGGTGTAAAACTATAACTAATTGTATTGTAGAACAATTAGGATTGGCAATTATCTTATCTTTTTTTTTTATAATATTTCCATTTATTTCAGGTACTATAAGTTTTTTATATTTATCCATCCGCCAGGCAGAGGAATTATCTATTAATATAGTTCCTCTATTTGTAAATTTTATAGCCCATTTTTTTGAAATTTCTGCACCAGCAGAAAAAATAGCTATATCAGGTTTTAAAGAAATTACTTCTTCTATACTTAGAATTTTATATTTTTTTTTTCTAAAAAACATTTTTTTTCCAATTGATTTATTAGAAGCTACAGGGTATAATTTATTTATATAAATATTTTTTTCTTCTAAAAGATTTAAAATAACACGTCCTACCATTCCTGTTACTCCTACTATAGCTAAATTCATTTTTTCTAAGTGATAATGTTAATTAATTTTACTAATTTACTTTTAATTCTATTAGATTTATTTTTATGAATAATTTTTTTTTTTACTAATTTATCTATCATAGATGATATCTTAGGAAAAGCATTTAAAACTTTTGTTTTTTTAGATTCTAATTTAAATTTCTTTATTGCTGTTTTAGTAGATTTTAAAAAAAAATGATTTTGTAATCTTTTTAAATTGTTTTTACGTATTTGTTTTAAGGCGGATTTAGTATTTGCCATATTAATTTATCATTAAGTAGCCTATAGGGGAATCGAACCCCTCTTTTCAGAATGAAAATCTGATGTCCTTACCAATAGACGAATAGGCCATTATATATTGTTTTTTTTAAAAAAAAAACCGATAGATTTTAAATCAATCCAAAAATTAGGATAAGATTTAGATACTACGTTATAATTTAATATTGATATAGGATATCTAATCCCTAATGTAGAAAATGACATTGCCATCCTATGATCATCATAAGTATAAATATAAATTTCCTTTTTTTGAGTTTCATTAAACTTAACTAATTCTATACTAGAATTAGTTATAATACTTTTTACCCCTAATTTAGATAATTCATTTTTTAATGCATTTAATCTATCTGTTTCTTTAATTTTTAGAGTTTCTAGTCCTCTTAAAATACATTTAATTCTTAATCCAGTACAAGTTACGACTATAGTTTGTGCTATATCTGGAGTTGAATTCAAATCAATATCTATTGAATTCAAATCAATATCTATTGAATTCAAATCAATATCCATTATTTTTTTTAAATTAATTTCATTTTTCTGAAAAAAAGTTTTTACATTAAAAAAATCTTTATATATATTTGAGATTATACTATCACCTTGAATATTTTTTTTATTAAAAAATTTTAAATTTAAATCAGCTTTTTTAGAAAGAGCTACTAAAGAATAATAATATGATGCTGAACTCCAATCAGATTCTATTATTCTTTTAATTTTTTTTTTAAATTTTTTATTTTGAATATAAATCATATTATGATTCCACAATACATTTATGCCCAGTTTTTTTAAAACGTTTAATGTCATATTAAGATAAGAGATAGAAGTAATTTTATTTGATAAATATATTTTTAATCCATTTTCAAATTTTGATGCTATTAACATAAGAGCACTTATATATTGACTACTTATAGTTGCATCTATATTAATTCCCCCCCCTAATAATTTATTACCCATTATTCTCAATGGAGGATATCCATTTTTTTTTTCATAAAAAATCTTTCCTCCTAATTTTTTTAGAGTTTCTACTAAAATAGAAATAGGTCTTTCTTGCATTCTATATGATCCAGTTAATATAACTTCTCTATTTTCTTTTATAGAAAAAAAGGCGGTTAAAAATCGCATAGCGGTTCCAGAATGTTTAATATTAATTAACTTTTTTTTAGAAAATAAAGCCTTTTTTAAGATTAAAGTATCGTCAGAATTTGAAATATTTTCTAACTCAATTATATCAGGATATAATGCTTTTAATATCAAAAATCTATTAGATTCACTTTTAGATCCAGTAATCTTAACATTACCATTTATATAAAAATTATTTTTAGATATTTGAATATAATACATATTTTTAATTTTTGCTTTGCTCTATCTCTGATTTTAAAATCTTTCCTTTTTTTACCCCAGATAAAAGATATTTTTTATAATAAATTCCCTCTTTTAAAAGAAACGATTTTACAGTACATGTAGGTTGTGCTCCTTTAATTAACCAATTAACAGCTTTATCAACATTAATTGATATAGTATATGGATTAGTGTTAGGATTATAAAAACCAATTTTTTCTATAAATTTTCCATTTCTAGGAGAACGAGAGTTAGAAACTACAATAGTATAAAAAGCTTTTTTTTTTCTCCCTTTTCTTTGGAGCCGAATTTTTATTGACATATTTTTATAAAAATTTATTTGCAGACCCGTAGGGATTTGAACCCCAACTAACAGAACCAAAATCTGCTGTGCTACCATTACACAACGAGTCTTAGGAAAAGTAAAATTATATTAATATTAAATAAATAAAATTATGTTATCAGATAGGATTCTAAATATGGGATATTCTAAAACATTAGAAATGACTTCTAAAGCAAGAAAATTAAAAGAATTAGGATATAATGTAATTAATTTAAGTGTAGGGGAACCTAATTTTTATCCTCCATCTTTTATTTTAGATGCCGCTAAAAAAGCTATAGATGAAGGATATCATTATTATACTCCTATATCAGGAATATTAGATCTTAAAAAGAAGATATGTAATAAATTTAAACGTGATAATAATCTTAATTATAAGATTTCACAAATAGTCATAAGTAATGGAGTTAAACAATCAATTATCAATTTATTTTTATCATTATTAAATAAAAATGATGAAGTGATAATACCTTCCCCTTATTGGGTAAGTTATTATGAAATGGTAAAATTTTGTCAGGCTAAACCTATTATTATACCAACTACAATAGAAGATGATTTTAAAATAACTTCTAAGCAATTAGAAACTGTAATTACTTCTAAAACTAAAATATTTATATTTAATTCTCCTTGTAATCCGACAGGAAGTGTTTACGATAAAAAAGAATTAAAAAATATAGTTAAAATATTATCTAAATATTCTAAGATTATTATTATTTCTGATGAAATATATGAGTATATCATTTATGATAAAAAACACATAAGTATTGCTTCTTTTCCTGAAATTTATAATCAAACAGTTACATTAAATGGTCTTTCTAAATCATTTTCTATGACAGGATGGAGGGTAGGATATATGGGAGCTCCAGAGTGGATTGCTAAAGCTTGTGATAAAATCCAAGGTCAGACCACATCATGTGTAAATGCTATAGCACAACGTGCTTCTATTGTGGCATTAACATATAATCCTAAATTCTTATTAAGTAAAATAATATCTGAATTTAAATTTCGAAGAGATTTAGTAAGAAATCTGATAAAGAATATTCCTCAATTTCAATTTAAAACACCAGAAGGAGCTTTTTATATATTTCTAGATATTTCTGCTTTATTAGAAGATAAAAAATATAATTCATATATTAAATCATCAAATGATTTTGCAATGTATTTACTTAATAAATGTCATATAGCTACAGTTTCAGGAGAATCTTTTGGGTATAAAAATGGCCTTAGGATATCATATGCTAATTCTAAAGAAAATCTTATTGAAGCTTTTAAAAGAATGAAAAAATTATTAAAATAATTAAAATGGCACACCCTAAAAGGAAACAATCTAAATCTAGAAAGAAGAAAAGAAGAACTTCTTACACTATTTCTAGTCCAAAATTAGGAATAGATATAAAAACTAAACAGTTACATCTATATCATAGAGCACATTGGTATGAAAAAAATTTATTTTATAAAGGCAAATTATTATTTATTAAAAATAAATACATTTTTTTTTTAAGTAAATCATTAATTGGAAATTATCAATATTTTAATTTATTTAAATATTTATTAATAAATAAATATGATTTTTCTCTATAGTAATTTTTGTATAGAGAAAATAATATGATTTTTCTCTATAGTAATTTTTGTATAGAGAAAATAATATCCTTTTTCTGAGGATACCAATTTTTTATTAAATTATTAGCATAAGGTGCCGGGGTATCTTGTACTGTTATTCTTTTAATTGGAGCATCTAAATAATCAAAAGCTTCTTGTTGAATAACATAAGCTATTTCAGAAGAAATAGCAGCTAATGGCCAAGATTCTTCTAATAAAAGTAATCTATTAGTTTTTTTTATAGAATTAATAATAGTTTTATAATCTAACGGACGTATAGTACGTAAATCTATAATTTCTACACTTAGATTTGTTTTTTCAAGTTCTAAAGCAACATCTAATGCTATTTTTATTATTTTACCAAAAGTAACGATTGTTACATCATTGCCTTTTTTTTTTACATTAGCTAACCCTAATGGCAGAGTATATTCTTCAATAGGAATAATCATTTTCTCTCCATACATTTGTTCAGATTCCATAAAAAGGACTACATCATTATCACGTATTGATGATTTTAAAAGACCTTTGGCATCATAAGGATTAGAAGGAATTACTACTTTTAATCCTGGACAATTAGCATACCAACTTTCAAAAGATTGAGAATGTGTAGAACCTAATTGGCCGGCAAAACCTGTTGGTCCTCTAAAAACTATCGGAAGATTCCATTGTCCTCCACTCATTTGCCTTATTTTAGCAGCATTATTAATTATTTGATCCATAGCTACTAATGAAAAATTAAAAGTCATAAATTCAATAATAGGACGACACCCATTCATAGCTGATCCAATCCCTATCCCAGAAAATCCTAATTCAGATATTGGAGTATCAATGATTCTTTTGTAACCAAATTCTTTTAGCATCCCTTTAGAAGCTTTATATGCTCCATTATATTCTGCTACTTCTTCTCCCATTAAATAGATGGTTTCATCTCTTCTCATTTCTTCACTCATAGCTGCAACTATAACTTCTCTAAAACTCATTTCTTTCATAGAAAAAAAATTATTAAAAAGAAAAATATAATGATTAAAATTATAAAATTATTAATTCAATTATTATTTTATTTAACGAAATATATATTATATAAATTATTTTTTAAATAGGAGCGAAACGAAACTTACAACTTACATAAGTAGGATAGTAATCTTTTTTTACGAGAAGATTTTTTTAATCTTTTAATTGCATGCATTTCTATTTGTCGGCAACGTTCTCTAGTTAATCTTAATAGATAAGCTATTTTTTCTAAATTCATTGAAAAACATCCTAATCCATAATGTAATGTAATTATTTGAGATTCTCTTTCTGAAAGAGTTTCTAATAATATTTTTATATCTTGTTGAAGAGATTCTTTTTCTAAAGAGTGATCAGTTTTAGGTGATTCAGAAATGTTTATAACATCATATAAATTAGAATTATCTCCCTCGCCAAGAGCAGGGGCATCTAAAGATGTATGTTTAATTGAATTTATCAGAGCTTCCTCAACATCTTTTTCACTTACATTTAAATAGTCACTAATATATTTTATTGATGGAGGCATTTTAATTTTTTGTTCTAATTTAGAATATGTTTTATTAACTTTATTATAAAATGCTAGTTTGTTGGTAGGATAACGTACACAACGAGCTTTATCCGATATAGCTTGTAAGATAGATTGTCTTATCCACCAGACACAATAAGAAATACATTTAAATCCCTTTCTTTCATCAAAACGATTTATTCCTTTTATGAGACCATAATTTCCTTCATTAATTAAATCTGATAAACTTAATCCTTGATTTTGATATTGTTTTGCTACAGAAATTACAAATCTTAAATTTGCTTTAACTAAATTATCAATTGCGTATTTTTTTATTCCCTTTTTAGGAAATTTTCTTAAGATAGCGGTTAATTTTTTTATTTTTAATATGACTTTACTTTTTTTTTGAAATTGTTTCAATAGTTTCCATTTTTTAAATAATTTTTTGAAGATTGATTCTATTTCAGAATTATAGATAGATCCTACTCGGGCTAATTTAGCCCAAAAGAATTCTTCTTCTTGACTTAATAATGGGAGATTACTTATCTCAAGTAAAAATTTATCTAAAGACTCAGATTCTCCATTAGTAATAGGATCAGTATCAGGCTCACGCTCACTAATAATGTTTTGTTTTTTCATATTAAGAAATGTTTTGTTGTTTTAAATATGATAATTACGATAAAAAAGAATTTTATGGGATAATTTAATTTTTCCTAATTTCTTATTTTTACCCAAATATTTTACGTATATTATATCTCCTGTTCTTATAAAATTTTTTACTTTAGTTAATATTTTCCAAGAAATTTCTGATATATGTAATAATCCTTCTACAGATTTAGATATTTCAACTAAAACACAAAATTTTTTTCTATTTTTAACTTTAGCTTTATAAATTTTTCCTACTTTAGGAACAAAAGTAATGTTTTTTATTTTTAAAATTGCTGATTTTAATTTTGTTTCATTTTTTCCTAAAATTTCAATTATACCTAGTTTTTCTTTTTCTTTTATTTTAATATTAGTTTCTGTAGAAACTTGGATTTCTTGTATGATTTTTCCCCCAGAACCTATTACCGTTCCTATCAATTTTTTGGGTATATAAAAAGTATAAATTTTAGGAGCTGGAAACTTAAGTGATTTTCTAGGACAACTTAAAGTTGTAAGCATCTTTTTTATTAGAAATAATAACCCTTTTTTTGCTTTAAAAATTGTATTTGATAGTACATCATAAGTAATTCCAGAGATTTTCATATCCATTTGACATGCTGTAATACCATATTCAGTCCCTGTCATTTTAAAGTCCATATCTCCTATATAGTCTTCATCTCCTAATATATCTGAAAGAATTATGGCTTCACCTGTTAAATAATTCATAATTAACCCCATAGATATTCCTGAAACTGGTCTTTTAACAGTAATCCCTGCATCCATTAATGCTAATGTACTAGCACATACAGTAGCCATAGAAGAAGATCCATTTGATTCTAATACATCTGATACTACTCTTAGAGTATAAGGAGTTACAATTATATTTTTCAAAGCACGTTGAGCTAAATTTCCATGTCCAATTTCACGTCTTGAGACTCCTTTTAAGAATTTAATTTCTCCAGTTGAAAAAGGAGGGAAATTATAATGTAAGTAAAATCTTTGTTTGGCTCGTATAATAGCATTATCAATTTGATTAACATCTAATGATGAACCTAAAGTAACTGTAGATAATGCTTGTGTTTCTCCTCTTGTAAAAATTGCAGATCCATGTACACCAGGCAAACAATCTACTTTACTACAAATAGTTCTAATATCATCTAATGATCTACCATCTAAACGAATATTTTCTTTTAAAAGAATCTTTTTAATTATTTCTTTTTTGATTTCATCAAAGATAATATCAATTTCAATATTATTAATTACAATGCTATCATTAGATAAATGAAATTTTATTTCATTTAAAATCTTCTCAATTTGTTTAGAACGTTTTTGTTGAAATAAACAACCTTTATAGATATAATAAATATCTTCATAATAGAAAAAATTTATTTTTTCTTTTATATAAAAAACTTTTAAATTAAAATTTAAATATTTATAATAATAATTATACAATTTAATATTGTATAATCTCTTATTAAGAAATTTTTTCTTTTTAGTAATTAAACTAATTTGAGCTTCAATTTGTAATTGAATATACTTATGTGCTTTAACTATTGCTTCCATCATCTCTATTTCAGAGATCTCTCTCATTTCTCCTTCTACAAGAAGAATATAATTATTAGTTCCTCCTACTATTAAATCTAACTCTGCTTTTTTCAATTCTTCAATCCCAGGATTAATAATAAATGCATCATTAATTCGTATTATACGAACTGTTGATACTGGCCCCTTAAAATAAATTTCTGATATAGAAACCGCCGTAGAAGCTACTAATCCAGCTAATCCATCAGGCAATACATTTATATCATATGATAACAAAGATATCATTATTTGTATTTCCTGATAATAATTGTCTTTAAAAAGTGGACGTAATAAACGATCTACTAATCTCATAATTAATATTTCTTCCTCAGATGGCCTCCCTTCACGTTTTATATATCCACCTGGAATTTTTCCGCCAGCTGAATATTTTTCCCTATAATCGATAGTAAGAGGTATAAATTTTAAATCCTCTTTGTATTCTTTGTAAATTACTACAGTGGCTAATAAGCTAGTATTTCCCATACGAACTACAGCTGATCCATTAGCTTTACGCGCAAATTTTCCAGTTTCTATGCTTAAAGCACGTCCATCTTCTAAAAAAAGATTTTCTTTTATTAGGATCATTTTTGAGTCTTATTTTTTTTTTCTATATATTTAAGTAACTTTTTTCTTTTAGAAACTAAAATTTGTAGAGATCTTTCTGTATTAAAATCCTTTTTATTATATTTCAGATGATTGGTTAGATTTTTTATTTTAAATGTTAATAAGGCGATTTGTACTATACAATTCCCAGTATCAGATTCTGATAATCCATAATTTTTAATTATTATTTTTTTTTTATTTGAATTTAAATCCATTATTTTTTGAATATTAATTATATATTATAAATATATATATCTAATAATAGATATATAGATATATTAAACTATTTATTTAAACTTTTATGAGAAAAAAAATTCATCCTGACAATTATAGGATTGTTGTATTTAAAGATATGACTAGTAATCAAAGTTTTTTTTGTAAATCAACTATTAAAACAAAAGATAAGATTAATTTAAATGGGAAAGAATATCCATTATATAAAATGGAAATCTCAAGTTATTCTCATCCTTTTTATACAGGACATATTAAATATGTAGATTCTACTGGAAGAATAGAGAAATTTAATAAAAAATATAAATTATAATGCCAACTATACAGCAACTTGTAAGAAAAAGGAGAAAGAATATAAAAAAAAAAAGTAAATCGATGGCTTTAAATTGTTGTCCTCAACGTAGAGGAGTATGTACAAGGGTATATACAACTACTCCTAAAAAACCTAATTCTGCAATGAGAAAAGTAGCCCGAGTTCGTTTAACAAATGGAAAGGAAGTAAATGCATATATTCCAGGAGAAGGACATAATCTTCAAGAACATTCTATTGTCTTAATAAGAGGTGGAAGAGTAAAAGATTTACCAGGTGTTCGTTATCATATAATACGTGGAGCTTTAGATACAGCGGGAGTTAAAGATAGAAAAAAAGCTCGTAGTAAATATGGAGCCAAGTGTTCTAAACAAAAGAAAAAATGAGAAAATCCAAAATAAAAAATTATCAACCTGATCCGAGATTTAAAGATCCTTTAGTAACGCGATTTGTAAATCATTTAATGAAAGATGGTAAAAAAACTATAGCTTATAGGATATTTTATAATTGTATTTCGGAAATAGAAAAAACAAAAAAAAATGGTTTAAAAATCTGGAAAGAAGCATTAGATAATGTAAGACCTCATGTAGAAGTTAGAAGTAGACGTATTGGAGGTTCTAATATACAAGTACCAACACAGATTCCATCTTATGTAAAAGTTACTAAAGCTATGAAATTATTAATTAGTTGTGCACGTGAAAGAAATGAAAAAAAAATGTATAAAAAATTAGCAGAAGAAATTTTATTAGCTTCTAAAAAAGAAGGAGCTGCGTTTAAAAAACGTGAAAATATTCATAAAATGGCTGAAGCTAATAAAGCATTTTCTCATTTTAAATTTTAATAAAAGGATGAAAAATAATTTAAAATATACAAGAAATATAGGTATAGCTGCACATATTGATGCAGGAAAAACTACAACTACAGAACGGATTTTATTTTATACTGGAATAAATCATAAAATAGGTGAAGTTCATGATGGGACAGCTACTATGGATTGGATGGAACAAGAACAAGAAAGAGGAATAACAATAACTTCTGCTGCTACAAAATGTGAATGGTTATATAATAATAACATTTATAAAATAAACATTATTGATACGCCTGGTCATGTTGATTTTACGGTAGAAGTAGAAAGATCTTTAAGAGTTTTAGATGGGATGGTAGCATTATTTAGTGCAGTAGATGGTGTAGAACCACAATCAGAAACAGTTTGGAGACAAGCAGATAAATATAAAGTACCTAGAATAGGTTTTGTCAATAAAATGGATAGACAAGGAGCAGATTTTTTTAATGTATGTGAACAAATTAAATCTAATTTAGGTGCTAATTGTTTGATATTACAGATACCTATTGGTATAGAAGATAATTTTAAAGGAGTTGTAGATATTATATCTAAAAAAGCTATAATTTGGGATGAAAAAAACTATGGTTTATCCTATAATATAAGAACGATGCCTGAAGGATTATTAGAATTAACTAATAAATATAGAAAGATTTTGATAGAAACTATATCTGAATATGATTATGATATAATGGGAAAATATTTTTCTAATCCTAATGAAATATCAGAAAATGAGATTATATCATCTATTAAAAAATCTACAATCAATCTTGATCTTGTTCCAATGATTTGTGGATCCTCTTTTAAAAATAAAGGAGTACAAGTAATGTTAGATACTATCTGTCGATATTTACCATCTCCAATTGAGATAAAGGAAACAAAAGGTATAAATCCAAAAACAGAAAAAGAAGAAATCCGTAAACATAATTCTAATGAACATTTTTCTGCTTTAGCATTTAAAATAGCCACTGACTCTTTTGTAGGTCGTTTAGCTTTTTTTAGAGTCTACTCAGGCCAATTAAAGTCTGGAACATATATTTTGAACTCTCGTTCAGGAAATAAAGAACGTATATCAAGAATATATCAAATGCATGCTAATAAACAAAACCCTGTAAATCTTATTGAAGCTGGAGATATAGGGGCTGCAGTAGGATTTAAAGATATTAAAACTGGAGATACTTTATGTGATGAAAATTATCCAATTATATTTGAAAATATTTCATTTCCTGATCCAGTAATTGGATTAGCTATTGAACCCAAATATAAATCTGATATAGATAAAATGAGTTTAGCGTTATCTAAATTATCAGAAGAAGATCCAACTTTCATAGTACGTAATGATAAATATACTGGCCAAACCATCATATCCGGTATGGGAGAATTACATTTAGAAATTATTTTAGATAGAATTGAAAGGGAATTTAAAGTAAAAGTTAATAAAGGGAATCCTCAGGTAGAATATAAAGAAGCATTAACTAATTCTATTGAGCATAGAGAAATATATAAAAAACAAACTGGAGGACGAGGTAAATATGCTGATATTTTATTTAAATTAGAACCTGGAAAAAAGGGGGCTCAAGGATTGGAGTTTATAAATAAAGTAAAAGGAGGAAATATTCCAAAAGAATATATCCCGTCAATAGAAAAAGCTTTTAATGAAGCTATGAAGAATGGTCCCTTATATGGATATGAAATAAATAATGCAAGAATTATATTAATAGATGGTTCATATCATTCTGTAGATTCTGATCAATTATCTTTTGAATTAGCTAGTAAAATTGGATTTAAAAATGCAGCAAAGAAGACAAATCCTATTATTTTAGAACCTCTAATGAAATTAGAAGTATTAACTCCTCCAGAAAATATGGGGAATATTGTAGGTGATCTAAATAGAAGAAGAGGTATTATACAAGGGATGGAAGAAAATCGAAGTAATTCCAAAATAATAAAAGCTCTTGTTCCTTTATCCGAATTATTTGGATATGTAACTATTTTACGTACATTATCTTCTGGAAGAGCTACTTCTACAATGGAATTTTATAAATATCAGCCAGCTCCAGTTCCATATAATTTTTTAAATAAAAAATGATTATGAAGATAAAAATTAAATTAAAATCATATGATTCTTATTTATTAGATCAATCTGTTTTTAGAATAGTCAAATTTGTAATTTCAACGGGGGCAAAAGTAAATGGTCCAATACCATTACCAACTAAAAAAACAATTTATACAGTTTTAAGATCTCCTCATGTTCATAAAAAATCTCGTGAACAATTTCAATTATCAAATTATACAAGGTTATTAGAAATATGTAATGCTGGACCTAATACTGTAGATGCCTTAATAAAATTAGAATTAGCTAGTGGTGTTGAAGTAGAAATAAAAGTATAAATGATTATGTCAGGAATAATAGGTAAAAATATTGGGATGACTAGTATATATGATGAATCAGGATTTAATGTTCCATGTTCTATAATAGAAGCAGGTCCATGTATTGTTTTACAAATAAAAACTAAAGAAAAAGATGGATATAATTCTTGTCAATTAGGTTTTGATGAAAAAAAAAACACCAATAAACCGTTGTTATTTTTTTTTAAAAAATTTAAATCTACACCTAAAAAAAAAATATTTGAATTCCCTATAAGAGGAAATATAAAATCGGGTAATATAATTAAATTACATTTTTTTAATGAAAATGAATTAGTTAACATAACTGGGATTTCGAAAGGAAAAGGATTTCAAGGTGTTGTTAAACGTCATGGATTTTCAGGTGTAGGAGAAAGGTCTCATGGGCAACATAATAGGTCTAGAGCTCCTGGCTCTATAGGTGCAGGTTCTGACCCCTCAAGAGTATTTAAAGGTACTAGAATGGCAGGTAGAATGGGGAATAAGAAAGTAACTCTAAAAAATAGAAAAATATTAAAAATCGATTTATTAAATAATTTTTTCCTTATAAAAGGATCTGTTCCTGGGGCTAAAAATTCTTATCTAATAATTAAAAAACTCAACTCAAATGAAAATAACAATATTTAATAATTCAGGTATAGAAACAGGTAGGTACTTAAAAGTAAATAATTGTTTTCTAAAAAAAGAAAATAATAATATTTTATTTCTTGATATAAAGAGATATTTATCCGACCAAAGACAGGGGACCAATAAATCTAAAGAAAGAAGTGAAATTACAGGAAGTACAAAAAAAATTCAACGTCAAAAGGGAAGTGGAAATGCAAGAAAAGGAGATATAAAAAACCCGATATTTAGATCTGGGGGACGAATTTTTGGTCCGAAACCAAGGAATTTTAATATAAAAATTAATAATAAGTCTAAATTTTTAGCCCAAAAAACTATACTAAATTTTAAGTTAAGAACCAATAAAATAAAAGTGATAGAAGATTTTAAAATTAATATTATAAAAACTAAATTAGTCTTGAAAATTTTTAAGAGATTAAATTTTAATTTTAAAAAATCATTAATTATTTATAATAAAAGAAATGATATTTTGTTTTTTTCATCTAGAAATTTCAAATTTACTAATATTTTGTCAATTAATGAATTAAATAGTTATGAATTAGCAAATTCCGACTATTTAGTTTTTTTCGAAAGTGCCATAAAAAAAATATTAAAATTGTAAATATGTTTGTTAAAACCAATATATCAAATATATCTTTTATTTCTAATAAAAATGATTATTTTCTATTTTCTGTCTTTTTTTCTAAAAAAGAAATTATTAATTATATAAAGAAAATATATAAAATTCCTGTTTATGAAGTAAAGACTCAGATTTTGTATAAAAAAAAGAATAGACGACTGAAAAAAGTCTTTTTAAGATTATCTAAAAATAAATCTGTAATATGTCAATAAAAAAAACTAAACCAATAACTTCTAGTCAAAGATTTAAAGTTATAAATACATTTAAAGAAATAACCAAAAAAAATCCTGAAAAAACTCTTTCTAGAGGTAAAAAAAAAACAGGAGGTAGAAATTCTTCTGGAAGAATAACTATAAGATATTTAGGTGGGGGACATAAAAAAAAATATAGAATTATAGATTATAAAAGGAATAAATTTGGGATACCTGCTATTATAAAACATATTGAATATGATCCTAATAGATCATGTTTTATTTATCTTCTTTTTTATATAGATGGAGAAAAAAGATATATACCTTCAATTAATGGTTTAAATATAGGTAATAAAATTTTATCAGATAAAAAAACCCCTCCAGAATTAGGAAATGCTATGTATATAATGAATATCCCTTTAGGGACTATAATTTCTTGTGTAGAACTGATTCCAGGGAAAGGAGCAATATTAGCACGTAGTGCTGGTTCATATGCACAATTAATTGCAAAATCAAAAAGATTTGCTACAATTAAATTACCTTCTGGAGAAAAACGTATGGTATTATCAACATGTATGGCAACTATAGGATCTATTTATAATTCCGATCATAAATTAGAAATGGATGGTAAAGCAGGAAGAAAACGTTGGTTAGGTAGAAAACCAAGAACTAGGGGAGTAGCCATGAATCCAATAGACCATCCGATGGGCGGTGGTGAAGGAAAATCATCTGGAGGACATCCCAGAAACAGAAATGGGATTCCTTCTAATGGATTTAAAACACGAAATAAAAAAAAAATTACCAATAAATATATTATAAAAAAATAAAAGATTATGCCACGTTCCTTAAAAAAAGGTCCATATGTTAATTATAAATTAATAAAAAAAATTATTTTGAATAATTTGAACTTAAAAAAAAAAATTATAAAGACTTGGTCTAGATCATCTACTATTACTCCTGAGTTTATTGGAAACACAATAGCAGTTCATAATGGGAAAATTTTTATTCCAATATATATATCTGAAAATATGGTGGGTCATAAATTAGGAGAATTTGCCCCTACTAGAATTTTTAGAGGCCATTCAGGATCTAAAAAAAAAACAAAAACAAAAACAAAAAAATAAAAATTTAATTTAATTTAATTTAATTTAATTTAGTAATGGAATCAAATAATTTTTTTTTTAAAAAAAAAAGAGCTACTAGATCAGTAGCTGATGTTAGCAATCTTTATTGTTCTCCACGTAAATTACGTTTAGTTGCAGATCTTATTCGTAATAAAAAAGTAGAATATTCTTTATTTATACTTAAAAATTTAAAAAATAAGGGGGGACATATAATCTATAAAATATTATTATCATTAATTTATAATTGGAAAAATGAAAATTATGAAAAAAATATAAATAATTATAATCTTTATATAGAAAAAGTATTAATAAACCAAGGATATCAATTTAAAAAAATTCGTCCTGCTCCTCAAGGACGATGTAATAAAGTTAGAAAAAGATATAGTAATCTAAAAATTATTCTAAATAGTAAATTTCAATTTAAGAATTATGGGACATAAGGTAAACACATTATCTACTCGATTAGGATTAATTGTTGGATGGCAATCGTTATGGTATAGTCATTATCCAGAAAGAATAAAAGAAGATTTTCAGATAAGAAAATATTTGGAAAATCGTTTATCAAAAGCTAATCTATCTAGAATCTATATTGAAAGATACTTAAATAAAGTTATTATAACTATATCTAGTTCCCGTCCGTCGATTATAATAGGTAAAGGTGGGTCTGAAATATATAAATTAAAAAAAGAATTAAATATTTTGACATATAAAAATATATTAATAAAGATTTTTGAAATTAAAAAACCAGAATTAGATGCTGTTTTAGTTTCTAAAAGTATAGCTAGTCAATTAGAAAATAGAGGTTCTTATAAAAAAGCAATCAAAATCTGCATATCTGCTGCCTTGCAGGTTAATGTGGAAGGGATCAAAATAAAAATATCAGGGCGTCTTAATGGAGCAGAAATGGCACGTAAGGAAACTTATAAAGAAGGTAGAATTCCTTTATCGACTTTTAGGGCGGATATAGATTATCATATGACGGAAGCTCATACAAATTATGGAATAATAGGTATAAAAGTATGGATTATGAAAGGAGAAATTTATGGAAAAAAGAATATATTTAATATTTTTAACTTTAAAAAAGTTTATGATTCTGATGAGGATTATGAATTATTATATTCAGATGTAGATTAAAAATTTTAATGTTATGTTACAACCTAAAAAAACTAAATATGACAAACGACATAAAGGTCGTATAAAAGGTAATGCTACAAGAGGAACAAAATTATGTTTTGGAAAATATGGTATAAAATCATTAGATCCAGGATGGATTACAGATAGACAAATAGAGTCTGCACGTGTTGCAGCAACACGTTATATGAAAAGACAAGGAAAATTATGGTTAAATATATTTCCTGATAAACCTGTAACTAAAAAACCTCAAGAAGTTCGTATGGGGAAAGGGAAAGGTGGAAGAGATCATTGGGTATCAGTAGTAAGACCAGGAAGAGTATTAATTGAAGTAGATGGTGTTGATTTATTGATTGGGAAAGAAGCGCTTAGATTGGCTTCTCAAAAATTACCAGTAAGAACAAAATTTATAATTAAAAATGCGTAAAAAAAAAAAAGAAAAAATAGGAATTGTTATTAGCAATAAGATGAAAAAAACAATAATTATATCTGAAACAAAGAGAATAAAACATCCTTCTTATAAAAAAGTAATTTTAAAAAGAAAAAAATATTATGTTCATGATGAATATAATATTTCAAATGAAGGTGATTTAGTAAAAATTATTGAGACTAGACCTTTAAGTAAGCAAAAATTTTGGAGATTATTAAAAATTGTAAAAAAATATGTTACAACAAGAATCAAGAATTAGAGTAGCAGATAATTCTGGAGCTAAAGAAGTTTTATTAATAAGAGTTTTGGGAGGTACAAGAAAAAAATATGCCTATATAGGAGACACAATAATAGTTTCTATAAAAGAAGCAATAGCAGGATCTAGTGTAAAAAAAGGACAATTATATAAAGCAGTTGTCGTAAGAACAAAAAAAACAATAAGACGTAAAGATGGATCTTATATTAGATTTGATGATAATGCATGTGTATTATTAACTAATACAGGAGAAATGAAAGGAACCCGTATTTTGGGACCAGTTTCTAGAGAATTAAGAGATAAAGAATATACTAAAATTGTATCATTAGCTACAGAAGTATTATGAATAATATGAATTATTGCCCAAGACCTAAATTTTTATATAAAAAAAAAATAATTAATAAATTAATAGAAAAATTTAATTATAAAAGTGTTATGCAAGTTCCTCAACTTAAAAAAATAGTAATTAATCAAGGAATTAATGTCTTAATTTCTGATAATAAAACTAGAAATAATGCTATAAATAATATTACTGCAATAACTGGTCAAAAAGCGGTTTATTGTTTATCAAAACGTGATGAATCTGGTTTTAAATTAAGAAAAGGAATACCTATAAGTATTAAAGTCACTTTAAGAAGAGATATTATGTATGAATTTTTAGATAGGTTAATTAACATCGCTTTACCTAGAGTTCGAGATTTTGTAGGAGTAAATAAAAATAGTTTTGATGGAAAAGGAAACTATAATTTAGGGATTTCTGAGCAAATTATCTTTCCAGAAATAAATACTGATTCTCTCAAAAATCATTTTGGGATGAATATAACATTTGTTACTTCATCTAAGAATAATAAAGAAGCTAAATATTTATTATATTTATTTGGGTTACCTTTTAAAACAAAACAAAAATAAAATGTCTAAAGAATCTATAAAAGCAAGACAAAAAAAGCGTCAAATGATGGTGTTAAAATATGCAAAAAAACGTCAAATTCTAAAATTAAATAGAGATTATGAAGGGTTACAAAAATTACCAAGAAATTCATCTCCGATACGTTTACATAATTTATGTTCTTTAACTGGAAGAACAAAAGGATATATGAGAAAATTTGGAATATCACGTATTGAATTTAGACGATTAGCTTCTCAAGGTTTTATCCCAGGTATTGTTAAAGCAAGTTGGTAATTATGATTACAGATCCAATAGCTGATTGTTTAACTAGAATTAGAAATGGATATTTATCAAATATTCTGATAATAGAAATTCCATATTCAAATATAAAAAAAAACATAATTAAAATATTATATAATCAAGGTTTTATATCAAGTTATAAAATAGAAAAAATTAATAACTATAAATTAGTTATAAAAGTAGCTTTAAAATATAATAAATATACAGGTACATCTGTAATAAAATGTATTAAAAGAATAAGTAAACCGAGTTTAAGAAAATATTGTAATTCTACCAATATTCCTCGTGTTCTTAATGGATTAGGAATTGCAATTATATCTACTTCTAAAGGTCTTATGACTGATAAAATCGCACGTAAAAAAAAAATAGGTGGAGAAATAATCTGTTATATTTATTAAAACTATGTCTAGAATTGGTAATATCCCAGTATTAATACCTAATAATGTTTTTGTTAAAAAACAAGATAATATCATTTATATAAAGGGACCTTTAGGTAAATTAAATCAAAAAATTATTGGTGATATTAATATTATTATTAATCATAATAATATTATTGTTAAAAGAAAACATAACGATAAAAAAAATAGGGCTTTACATGGATTATATCGTATGTTGATTTATAATATGATAAAAGGTGTATCTAATGGATTTCAAAAGAAATTAGAATTAATAGGGGTAGGATTTAGAGCAAATATTAACAATAACAAAATTTTAAATTTAAATATAGGATATTCTCATAATATCATGATAAAATTACCTCAATCTATTACTTTAGAAGTAAAAATGGAAAAAAATAAAAAGACTCAGATTATTTTAAAATCTTATGATAAACAATTATTAGGGATAGTAGCGGCAAAAATAAGATCTTTAAGAAAACCTGAACCCTATAAAGGAAAGGGAATTCGTTATATCAATGAATATGTTATTAAAAAACCTGGGAAATCTGCTAAATAAATGAAAAAATATACAATTAGAAAAAAAATATTTGGTTTTTTAGAAAAACCAAGAGTTTCAATATTTAGAAGTAATAAACATATATATGCTCAAGTAATAGATGATTATAAGGGCAATACTTTAATTTCTGCATCATCAAAAAAACTTTTAAAGTTTTATAAAAAAAGAAGAGAAAAAAAAATAACAAAAAAAGAATTATCTTATAAAATAGGAAACCTCTTAGGGAAGATAATTAAATCTTATGGAATATCTAAAATTAGATTTGATAGAAATGGATATATCTATCATGGAAGAGTCAAAGCTTTAGCCAAAGGCTTAAGAAATGTAGGCTTGCAATTTTAAATTGTATTATTTATGACCGTTTTAAACAAAAAAATAAAACTAGAACTAAAAGAAAAGTTAGTTATGGTAAATAGAGTTTGTAAAGTTACTAAAGGTAGAAGATATTTTAGTTTTACTGCTTTAGTAATAAAAGGAGATGAAAATGGAGTTGTAGGTTATGGTCTTGGAAAAGCAAAAGAAGCACAAGATGCAATCTATAAGGCGGCTGAAAAAGCTAAAAATAAATTATTAAAAATAAATATTATTAAAGGAGGGACAATACCTCATGAACAAGAAGCCAAATATGGTGGAGCACGTGTATTGATTTGTCCGGTTCCGGAAGGAACTGGAATAATTGCTGGTGGTGCTGTCAGATCAGTTTTAGAAGCGGTTGGATTAACAAATGTGTTATCTAAATCAAAAGGATCTTCTAATAAAATTAATTGTATAAAAGCCACAATATTAGCTTTATCTAAACTTAGAACAGTAAATACTATAGCTCTAGAAAGAGGAATATCTATAAGTAAAATCCTAAATGGATCAGATAATTATTAATTAGCTTGATGAGAAATGATATTAAATTATTTAAATGTATCTGGAAAAAAAAGATTAGGTAGAGGTCAAGGGTCTGGAAAAGGTGGAACGTGTACTAAAGGACATAAAGGAGCAAAAGCTCGGTCAGGAAATTCTAAAAAAATAGGTTTTGAAGGTGGTCAAATGCCCTTACAAAGAAGAATTCCAAAATTTGGATTCAAAAGAAAAAAAAAAAAAGATTATATCTTAAATATAGATACAATACAATATTTAATAAATATTGGTAAGATAAAAATTAATCGAGATCTTTTGTTTAAAAAAAAATTAAAAATAAAAATCTTAGGAAGAGGAAAATTAACAGATAAAATAAATATAACTGCTAATAAATTTAGCAAAAAAGCATATGAATGTATTAAAAAGAATTGTGGTAATATAATTATGAATTATGAATATTAAAAAAAGAGATTTTATCTCAAAAATATATTATACTTTATTTATTATAATAATCTATCGTTTGGGATATTTTATTCCTCTTCCTTTTCTAAATAATAGAGTTTCGATTTTATCTTTAGGAATTATGCCTTATATATCAGCCTCAATATTAACACAATTAATGTGTTATATGTTTCCGTTTTTCTATAAAATCCAACAAGATGGTGAAATAGGAATAAAAAAAATAAATAATATTACTAAAGTATTAACGATATTAATATCATTAATACAAGCTCCTGTGTATATTAATATGACACTAAGTGAATTTTCTTATTTTATAAATTGTAAAAACATATTGATGATTACATCAATAATCTGTATAACTACAGGTACATTTTTTACAATGTGGTTAGGAGAAAAAATTAATGCTAAAGGAATAGGAAATGGTAACTCATTAATAATAATGAGTGGGATATTATCTCGTTTTATATATTCTATAATAGATGAAATTTTAAATCGTATAAAAAATCAATTATTAGGTATAACAATATTATTGTTTGAATTATTCATTTGGTTATTAATTATTGGGATTTCTATAATCATAATTAATTTTGTCAAAAAAATACATATACAATATGTAAATAAATTAAATAATTATTCTTCTAATTTAGAAGAAGTCTATCTAAGAAATGAGATTAAATTTATTCCCTTAAAAGTAGTTTATCCAGGAATTATGCCTATAATCTTTTCACAAGGGATATTAATAACAATTTTTAAGAAAATAAATAACATTAATAATATATATGGTATATGGTATAATCTATTATATAGTATATTAATAATAATAATAACATTTTTTTATACATTTTTATCTATTCCTGTTAAGAAAATTTCAGATGATTTAAAGATCAATGGAGTATATATTCCAAATATAAAACCAGGTAAAGATACTTGTTTTTTTTTAAAAAAAATTGTATCACAAATATATTTTGTGGGATCATTATTATTAGTAATAATAGCTTTATTACCGTCAATCTTTATATCTCTGGGGGGAGATAAAAATTTTTCTTTCTTTTTTGGAGGGACTACAATCATAATTATGGTAGGAGGATTATTAGATATAAAATATACTATAAATAGTTATATATTATAATGGCAAAAGAACAACATATTGAAGTAGATGGAATAGTAATAAATGCATTACCTAATGCAATGTTTAAAGTAGAATTAGAAAATAAATGTATTGTAACTTGTAATATTACCGGGAAGATTAGAATGAATTATATTAAAATTTTACAAGGTGATAAAGTTCGTTTACAAATGTCTTCTTACGATTTAAGTAAAGCTAGAATAATATATAGATATTAATATGAAGAAGGTAACGTCTTTAAAAAAAAGAAGTGACAATTGTAAAATTGTGAAACGGAAAGGTTGTTTAAGAATTATTAATAAATTCAATCCTAAATTTAAACAAAAACAAGGTTAATGGCTATAGTTTCGGGTATAGAAATTCCAAATAATAAAATAGGACTAATAGCTCTTAC
This sequence comes from Candidatus Karelsulcia muelleri, assembly GCF_024818015.1. GTDB lineage: Bacteria > Bacteroidota > Bacteroidia > Flavobacteriales > Blattabacteriaceae > Karelsulcia > Karelsulcia muelleri_C. Next base: position 190,160 of record NZ_CP093908.1, read on the forward strand.
TTATATATTTGGAATAGGACTTAGTACATCTAAAAGAATATTTAAAGATACAGGGATTGATGAAAATCTAAAAGTTAGAAACTGGTCAGATGAAGATATAAATAAAATAAGAAAATATATTTCTTCTAATTTAAGAATAGAAGGAGAATTAAGGTTTGAAATACAATTAGATATAAAAAGAATGATCGAAATAGGATGTTATAGAGGAATACGTCATAGAATAGGATTACCTGTAAGAGGTCAAAAAACTAAAAATAATTGTAGAACAAGAAAAGGAAAAAAGAAAACAGTTGCCAATAAAAAAAAAATTAAATAAATGGAAAAAACTTTTAGAAAAAAAAAATCAAGAAATTCTATCGTAGGAGAAGCTCATATTAAATCAACATATAATAATATTATAATAACATTAACAAATAAAAAAGGAGATGTTATTGCATGGTCTTCAGCAGGGAAAATGGGATTTAAAGGTTCTAAAAAAAATACACCATATGCAGCTCAAATAACTGCAGAAGATGTGGCTGAAAAAGCTTTAAATGCTGGAATAAAAAAATTAAAGGTAATAGTAAGGGGTCCAGGTGCAGGAAGAGATGCGGCTATTCGTGCATTAGTAAATAAAAATTTAATTTTATTAGTAATAAAAGATATTACCCCTATCCCTCATAATGGCTGTAGACCTCCTAAAAAAAGAAGAATTTAAAATAAAATAAA